>JAUPWD010000049.1 GCA_030916685.1 Patescibacteria group bacterium | reverse complement strand
TGTTTCCGTCAAGAATTGTTTTCGCAATCGCACACTCTTCGGAGTTACTTCGAGATATTCATCCTCGCTCATGGTTTCGAGTCCACGCTCGATAGAAAGTTCCCATGCTGGGGTCAGCTTCACCGCCTCATCCGTTCCCGAGGAGCGCATGTTCGTAAGCTGCTTTCCTTTGATTGGGTTCACGGCCATATCCTCACCCTTCGCGGTATTGCCGATGACCATACCCTCATATACATCCACTGCTGCACCGATGTACATCACGCCACGGGTCTGGAGATTATCGAGCGCGAAAGCCGCGGTCTTCCCGGTTGCCATCGAAATCATAGCCCCTACTGCGCGACGATTGATTTCCCCAGCATGTGGACGGAAGCCAAGCACACGAGCATAGAGCGTTCCCTCACCCTTGGTATCAATGGTAAATTCACCACGGTATCCAAGGAGCCCTCGTGTCGGCACTTCGAAGAGCATACGAACAAAACCACCATTCGCTTCTTTCATCTCGGTCATCACACCCTTCCGGCGACCCATCTTCTCGATCACCGTCCCCGATGCTTCCTGAGGACATTCCACGGTCACCTCTTCAAACGGCTCACATCGTACGCCATCGACTTCCTTGAAAATAACCTGTGGCTGAGACACCTGCAATTCATATCCTTCACGACGCATGATTTCGAGAAGTACCGCGATATGAAGTTCACCACGACCGAACACCTGATAGAAACCATCCTGTGACAAATCAATTTTCAATCCTACGTTCACTTCCAATTCTTTTTCCAATCGTTCACGGATCTGTTTGTTCGTCACGAATTTTCCTTCACGACCGGCGAATGGAGAATCATTGACGAGGAAGCGCAAAGAAATCGTCGGCTCATCAATACCGATAATCGGGAGCGTCTCGACAGAAGCATCGGTCGTCAGAGTATCCCCGATTTCAATCCCCGGGATACCAGCGATCATTACGATGTCTCCAGCCTGAACTTCGGCCGCCTCCACGCGATCAAGTCCCGAGAAACTATACATTTTCACAATTTTTCCCGTAATGGATACTCCACCTTCGCGCTTGGCGATCACCTGCGCACCCACATTTACCTTCCCTTCATACACGCGAGCCACGGCCAATCGACCGAGGAAATTATCATAGGCGAGGTTGAATGGCTGAGCTCGGAACGGCTTGGTCAGATCATGCAAAGCTACCGGCACGTGTTCAAGTACGGTATCGAGCAATGGACACAGATCTCCCCATTCTCCTTCGAGCGTGCGCTTCGTCTTTCCTTCGCGACCGATAGCATACACGATCGGGAAATCAAGCTGTTCATCGGTAGCACCGAGATCGAGGAAGAGTTCATAGATGGCTTCCGCGGCCTCCTTCGGTGCGGCTGCTGGCTTGTCAATTTTATTCAAGACCACAATCGGCTTCAATCCAAGCTCGAGAGACTTCTTCAAGACGAAACGGGTCTGTGGCATCGGACCCTCCTGTGCATCCACGATGAGCAGCACACAGTCAATCGAACGCAGCACACGCTCCACTTCAGATCCGAAGTCAGCATGACCCGGGGTGTCCACGATATTTACCTTCACACCTTTGTATTCGAGCGAAGCATTCTTCGCATAGATAGTGATGCCGCGCTCCTGTTCCAGAGCGTTGCTATCCATAGAAAATCCTTCCGAAGCGAATCCGGTCTGCTTGAGGAGAGCGTCCGTGAGGGTGGTCTTGCCATGGTCCACGTGTGCAATGATGGCGATATTCCTGATGTCCATACGTCTGTGCGAAAAAAAATTATTCATTCCTCCGTTAACGATTTATAGGTTAACGGGTTTTTAAAATCAAAAAGCGCTCGCGCGCTCATCTATCAAGGATTATTATAGACAAAAACCATCTTCTTGTCAAAAATCCAAATCCCGCCAAAAACCACGAAAATATTCTAGCGACGATACTTCGTTTTGCCGTTCTCGTCGTACAGCTTGATACCCATGGCGAGAAGCTGGTCACGGATAACATCAGCTTCCGCATAATTTCCTTCCGCGCGATAGGCATTGCGCTTTTCGATGAGCTTCTCGATTTCTTCGTCCTCGGACTCCCCATCCAATTGAAAAATATCGAGGAATGATTGGAGTTCCTGAAACAGCGAAAAGACTCGCTTTCCGGATTTCTTTCCAGACTGAACTTTCATAAATTCAAAGAGTGCCGCGAAAACCTGTGGGGTATTGAAATCATTTTCCATCGCCGAGACGATATCCTCCCGGAGCTTCATGACTATCAACTCATTCTCTGCATCATCATACTCGCGATCGATACGGAATACGAACTCATCGATACTCGTAAGCGTCTGCTTCGCCTGCAAGAGGGCTCTCTTCGAGAAATCCATCATCGATCGGTACTGCGAAGAGATGAAAAACAATCGGAGCACGCGATAGTCATATTCTACGAGCGCCTCACGGATCGTTTTGAAATTCCCCTTGCTCTTGCTCATCTTCTCGGAATCGATATTGAGAAATCCGGTATGCATCCAATGCCTGACGAACGGAGACTTCCCGGAAAGCGCTTCCATCTGGGTCAATTCCGCTTCATGGTGTGGGAAGATGAGGTCAACCGCTCCGCCATGAATATCATATTGCGGACCGAAGAATTTCTCCGTCATCGCCGTGTCCTCGATATGCCAGCCTGGTCGGCCAGTGCCGATACGAGTCTCCCATGATGGCTCGCCCTCCTTTGAATTCTTCCACAAGCAAAAATCATTCCAACCTCTTTTCTCACTGCTCGCATCGATTCGCGACACTGCATCATCCTTCGCCACGTCATTTCGCTTGGAGAGTTTGCCATAGTCCGCGAACTTCGCGATCTCGAAATAAATCCCATCACTCGTCTGATAGGCAAACCCCTGCGCCATCAAACGCTCCACCTGCGAAACCACTTCCTCGATATAATCCGTCGATCGGATATACTTCGTCACTCCCGTTACGTGGAGCGCTGTCATATCTTCGAGATATACGGCCTCAAATTTCCGTGCAAGCGCATCGAAACCAATCCCCTGTTCGGCAGCTCGAGTGATGATCTTGTCATCGATATCAGTGATGTTTTGCAAATAGAACACCTCGAAACCACGAAAGCGGAGATACCGCACAATCGCATCGAATTGAATATACGTCTTCGCATGACCAAGATGTGGCATATCATAGACCGTCGGTCCACATACGAAGAAATTTATTTTCCCGGGAGTGATCGTCTCGAGTACTTCCATTTTCTGCGACAGGGTATTGTAAATTTTCTGGGTCATATTCTTATACATCAATCCATTACGACAAAAATTGTTTCTCGGTATGGACTTCAAAATCGCCTCGCAGCGCAGCCTGACTTTAGTGGGCGAGCAGGGTATGATTTGGAAATTCATATCGAAAACGATTTTCCTTCTGTATTGCATCATACCTGCTCCGCCCCCCTTTGACAAAACCCTTTTTTTGGAGTATACTTATAAGGTCAATAAGAAACGGGTGAACGCGTCTGCGTACATCCGTTTTCTTTATTTGATGTTAATCAGTAAGCAAAAACAAACATATGACAGAAATCGTCATACAAGATGAAGTGGCCTCTGCCGAGACCGCTCCAGAAGCCGAGTGTGCAGGTGGCTCATGTCCAAAGTGCGCTGCCCATGAAAGCGGACAAGAAATGGCATTTGCCTTTCTCCTAGCTCTCATGCCGGTGATTAGCCTCACCCTCTTCGGTCAGGCCGGACTCCTCTAGGAGTCCCTTTCCTTACGGCTCGCTCTCAAGTGAGCACCTCGCCCTACCCTCTTGGTAGGGCTTTTTTATACAAGAAAAGACTCCATCAGGAGTCTTTTTTGTTAGTTGTTTTCTGTTGACTGCTGACTGACTCTTAGTAGACGTATCCCTTGATAACCCGGCTCGATGTCGACAGCCACCGTTTATCTGTCTTCGCCCAACCGCGATAATTCATTTCAGCGACGAGTATTTGTCCATTTTCCACTTTCTCGACGAGCGCCACATGCCCATAGTACCGATTCTCCGTCGTAACGACGATAGCACCTACGGCCGGGGCGCGACCCGTCTTGTATCCCATCGCACGAGCGTTATAGAGCCACGTACCAGCATTCCCACCCCATGGGACATA
>JAUPWD010000048.1 GCA_030916685.1 Patescibacteria group bacterium | reverse complement strand
TTCTCTGATTTTCTCCGCCAATTCCATCGGACTCTTTTTCGCCAATCGTGACAATACCAATGCGATACTACTCGTATAATCCCCGAATTGATCATCTTTCGGACGAACAACTTCAATCGCGGGAATATCAAAAGAAGGAAACATCTCTGTCTCCTGTAAGTGGCGTATGGCTGCCTCAATCCATTGCGCAATTTTCTACTTCATAGTCCCCATCGTAGCCGAAAAAAGCTGAAAAGAAAAGGTTCTATCGGGAATCACGAAAAGAAATGACTGCCAAAGCGATACTCACAGCAAGCAATCCAAGGAAAGCGATGAGTGACCACTCGGAAATGGAAAGGAAGAGTATTGTGAGTCCCCGTTCGGCACAATCGGCCGTACCCTGAAGCGCCCTCGCGATATCTGAAACTGAGTGAAGCCATGGAGGAAGACAGATTACGCTCTCCGCTTCAGATGGGAATCGTTGAATCCATACCAACCGAACGGCCGCAAGCATTCCGAGAAATACAAACGAGACCGAAGCTACGCTCCATATCCGTCGTTCCTTCTCGAAATCGTATCGCCACCAGGCAAGCAAGGCAGCAAGCCCCGTCATGATGAAGAAAAATCGCTGAATGATACACAGGGGGCACGGAACGAGCCCAATCACATACTGCAAAAAATATCCCACTCCCAAAAGGAGGAAACAAGAAATACCATACCCAAGAAAGATTTCCCGAGAATACTCATTCATTTTTTGCCAGTATTTTTTCAACATATACTTTTATAGTACCACATATATCTCTTATTTTCCTTGATAATTGAGCAAAAATAGGCCATACTGAAGCCATATGACTACTATCGCCACCAACAAACGAGCAACTTTCGATTATGCCCTCACAGACCACTTTGAGGCTGGTTTGGTATTGACCGGATCTGAGGTAAAAAGCGTGAAAACCGGACACGCAAGCCTCAAAGGAAGCTTCGTCACCGTCAAAGGAGGTGAACTCTTTCTCACGAATGCCCTCATTCCCCGTTATAAACAAGCACATCGGGATACCAAGCATGATGATTCCAGATCACGAAAGCTTCTCCTCAAGGGACGAGAAGTCCGCTCCCTGATAGGAAAATCGCGAGTTGAGGGCTTGACATTGGTGCCTATTCGATTGTACACTAAGGGTCAGCTCGTGAAGCTTGAGTTCGCCGTGGGAAAAGGAAAAAAAGCCTTTGACAAGCGCGAAACCATCAAGAAACGGGATGATAGCCGTGGTATTGCACGAGCCATGAAGGAATAGCCTTTGGATTTACAATTTCTTCTTTTCAACATTGGAAATTAGAAATTGGAAATTAGAAATTTTCCAAATGGGGTTGTTTAGACTCGACAGGGTGCACTTTCAAAATATGCAAGCCGACCTCGATGGCATGGTCGCAAATCTCGCCATCACGATGATAAATGCAAACTTCATCACAAAGGCAAAGAACGCATTTGCGCAAGCATTTGCACCATCTTTCGCTTCTGTTCTCGCCTAAGTAATTAGGACGGGGGCCATCGGACTTCTTATTCTCGATAGGAATGCGCCGGTGTCATATTATCGAGACGGCCGAAGAATTTCTGTTTCTTTCTTCTTCTCAGCTGTATTGCGAAAGCTACAAATGAACGAGGATTTTGTCCGCTTTTTACCCCTTTCATTACAACAAAGCGTTCTAAGCTTGTAGAATATTTTGGAAAAACGCTTCTGGACATGGGTGCAATTCCCATCAACTCCACCTCGTTAGAAAAAAACAGAGTTCGTTTGGGTATATTGGATTATTTGAAGAAATTCCAATGCGCTACTCAGTGAGGATGTTCTATGCTTTTTTCTAACGGGGTCCACATGATTTATAATACGCTGACTATCAGCTAAAAAAATGAGAAGAAGACGACATCATCGACCAAAACCAAAGGCCGCCCCATCGAAGCGCTTTCGCGTCAATGAGCAGATTCAGGCTCTCGTCGTGAAGCTCATCGATGCCGATGGCGAGATGCGGGATGCCCTGCCGATCGCAGAGGCCCTGGAAATCGCACGGGAAGCCGGACTCGACCTCGTGGAGGTTTCTCCTCAGGCAGTCCCTCCGGTGTGTCGCATCGTCGATTATGGGAAGCTCCAGTATAAGCAGGCGAAGCAAGAGCAGGAAGCGAAGACCAAGCAGAAGAAAGTCGACACGAAAGGCATCCGCCTCGGCCTCCGCACCGACAAGCATGATCTCTTCTTCAAGAAAGAGCAGGCGGAAAAATTCCTGACAAAAGGCCATAAGGTGAAGATCGAGATTCTCCTCCGTGGACGTGAGAAGTCCATGCCGGATAAGGCAAAAGAATCTCTTCAGGCATTCATGGCGACGCTCGTGACTCCTCATAAAGTCGAAGAGGATATCAAGAGATTTCAGAACGGATTCAATATCCTGATCGCTCCACTCTAATCCTAATTTCAAACGTATGAAGCAGAAAACCAAGAAGTCCGTCGCCAAGAAAGTGAAGATCTCCGCCGGTGGAAAAGTTATCAAACGAGCTACCGGACAGAATCACTATAATTCAAGGGCTACCGGAAGCGAAAACCGAGCCAAGCGTCTCGACACCCTCGCTTCGAAGAAGGATTCAAAGAATATCCTCCGCGCTCTCCCCTACGCCCTCTAATATAATTTATTATTATCCAGTTAACGAGTTAACGGATTAACGAGTTTCCTCTCCGAGTGATTTCAACCCGTTAACCCGCAAACCCGTTAACCGAGTAACCGAAACGCATATGACTCGAGTAAAACGCGGCGTCGCCGCAAACAAGCGAAGGAAGAATGTACTGGCGAAGACCGTCGGTTTCCGCTGGCGCCGTAAGACGAACTTCGTCGCCGCAAAAGAAGCCCTCATCAAAGCCGGCAAGTATGCCCGCCGTGACCGTCGCAACAAGAAGCGTACCTTCCGCGGACTTTGGATTATCCGTCTCGGAAATGCGCTTCGCGAACTCGGATTCTCCTATCGTGGCTTCATCGCCACTACCAAGGCAAAGAGCGTTGAGCTCGACCGCAAAGTGCTCTCCGAACTCGCTGTACAGCAGCCAGTCGCCTTCAAGCAACTCGCTGAAAAGATCAATCAGTAGGTGCTCTCTCGAATATTTTAAAAAACCTCCCACTACCGGGAGGTTTTTGTTTTTCGAAGAATTTTTTTCGAGACATTCCGCTGGCGAAAGAAAAAAACCGCCTCACCAATCAATATGCCACCACTATCGATAACGACATCCGTAAGTCGTGCCTCACGTCCGAAAACAAAGAACTGATGTATCTCATCGGAAAATGCGTACGTTAGACAAAAAAGGAATACCACACAAAAAAAGAGTTTCGTGCCTCTCTGAAAAAATGAATACGTGGAAAGGAATGATGCAACCAAGAACGCAAGAATAGAAAACTCGATCACATGAGCCCCTTTTCGCTCAAGAATATACCAGAAGGGCGGTTCGAAGAAGGTTCCGGATCCATGAATCGAAGAAAAGGAAAAAACGACGACCATCCAAAGGAGCGTCAAAATCCCATATATTCGCTGCTCTGAAAGTACGCTGCGCGCCATACGGATTATTGCTTCGCCCGCCGATCCGCAATTTCCTTCAGGAGAAGGATAAGCGCATAGAAAGGGAGCCATATCCAGAGCGTCGCGGTGATCACTTTCCCAAAAAAACTATCCATAACGACAAAAGATATTAGCTATTGGATATTAGACAACAGAGAACGTAAATAAAATGCTCGTTTTGCTATTTGTTTTTAGTCACAGATTTCGGATCGATCTCATAGATGACGTCCTTTTTCTCTACCACAATGCGCCA
>JAUPWD010000047.1 GCA_030916685.1 Patescibacteria group bacterium | reverse complement strand
AGCCGCATTGAATACCGGATTCTCATCCGTGAAAGATCCGATACCCTGGGAGAGCTTTATCTTCTCGGCCTCCTCGAAAGAAATCCGCATCTCTTTTGAGATAGCATCCGTGATCGCCTGTGATGAGAGGGGCACGCTCGATGTGAAACAAGGAATATTTCCAAGGCAAACGAAGAAACTCGTCCGCCTATCTCCAATATCAACGATGAGTGTCGTTTTTTCCAAATTTTCCGTACTCGAGAGAAGACTTCGTGCCTGTGCAACCGCTTCCGTTTCCATGCCGACTACCTCGAATCCCGCGCGCTCGACAACCGAATAAAACGTATCTACTACGCCGCGCGCCACCGCCACGACGAGCACAAATGTCTTCTCCTTTGATTGATCGTGAAACAATTCGTCAGAAAGCACCTGCCAATCATAATAAACCTGATCAATGGCAAGCGGAATATTTGCCTCAATCTCCCATTTGATCGCTTCGCCGACTTCCGACTCCGGCATATGAGGAAGAGTGATAATACGCAGAAATGCCTTCGTCTCTGGAAGCGAACAGACTACTTTCTTCGTTTTTATTTTCCCTGGCTTCCCCTGTTCAGAAAGCTTCCGGATGGCAGTCACGACCGCCTCCTCATCCCGAATCTCCCCATCCATTACAGCGCCATTCGGAAACGAAATCGAGGCATACGAACGGAAAACATGCCGCCCGCCCTCTTCCTCGATCCACACACCCTTTACGGAAAGATCGCTCAAATCGAGACCAAATGGCCTCGGAAAGAAATTGATGATTTTCTTCTGAAATAATCCCATGCTTTTATTTTTTCTTTTTTATATTCTACCACGAAATACGAAGAAAATCTTTCATTTTGAATGCAGTTCGACCCGCGCTACGCCAGAGCTTCGGCGAGGCGAGGGCGCCATCGAGGAACGGAGAAGCCGTACTGATGAAAGTACGGTGTCGAGTACCGGAGATGGGAACGAAGAAATGCGTCAAAATCAAAGATTTTTGCTAAAGTTCCTCCCAGAGATCGAGTGTATACTGCGATCCCGTTGGGAAATATGGTGGCGGACAATACAGGAGATTATTGTCATAATACAAATTTCTTGTTTCATATCCCGAAACATGATTCCCGAGCATATCCGCCCACGCGAATCCATACCGTTCATTACTCGCGATAGCACCATACACGGTAATCGTGTCACGCAATGCGAATCCACCCGTATAATTCGCCCGCCCGACCCGACCAGTCTGTGCGAGGAGCGAGGCGTCGAGCCGAAGAATATCATTGCTCTGGCGGTACACCTCCACATCGTTCTGACCGATCAGTCCAATCATATCCGTACAGTCATAATTCGTATATCGGATATCTTTTCCGATATACATCGTCTTTTGGGAAGCGGAGATGAGATTCGCCGCTACGATCGTCACTCGGCGACCACTGACCGTCCCTTCTATCCAGACATTATTCTCCACAAAAATAACCCCGTCATCAGGAATGGCGTAATTTGCCCATCCTCCGGTATAATTCTGTATCATATTTGTCGCGGCAACGAAACTTTGTACCGTCCGGATATCAAATGTGTCATTTGCCTTGAGTATGATGTGGCGCCCCTGACTCGCATTATTGAAATACCGGCTTCCATTCGTTCCGGCCAAAGCCTCGGTTTTCATGAGACTGAGATCACCGAGCACTCCATTAAAATCGACCGGGGCAACCGGAAACTCCCTCCCTGCTTCAAATACGTCCAACCGTTCGGCGACAGCGCTCGGTGACGCCTCTGCTGCACGGAAAGAACTCGTGATTCCCGTCGCCGGAGGAACATTCTTATGCGTATGCACTCCGAATTCATTCGATCCACTGTGATCCGCATCATTGTATTCATCCACCGAACTCGTTATGAGGTTGTGCGCCAATCCATCGAATCGGATACCGTTATTCGAATGCATCGGTCCGAATACTTCGGTTCCCTCCCCGAAACGGACAGCCTCATTACTCATGACAGCGTCTTCACTCCATGACGGCCTCCGCAGACGTACACGAATAGTTCGGGTCATACTTGGATTTGCTGTCGTCCACCCGGTCGATTCGATATACACGATAGTCTGACTCGGGTCCGGCGGAGTTACATGTATTGAATACTGGCCATTCTCGAAATTAGCCACGTAATCTGATGCCTGACCGAGCGCGGTCCCACCATTCCAAAACGCATTCACCTGGCTCGCCGTTCGTCCATCGAGCTGATGCGCGAGATACCATTTATAGAAATGAATACCGCCCTCCGCTATCTGCAATGCCTGCTCTTTGTCATTCTGTTTAAGACTATACTGAAGTTGCGAAGCGATAAACGTCAGGATGGACGTCAGAAGAATCATCACGACTGTCATGATAGCAAGGGCATATGCAATGGCTGTTCCTCGTATTTTTCTCATAAGAGATTCCTTCAAACACCCTAGTAATTATTCAAATTCCGAAGCTCTGCAAAGGATTCAACGTTGATATAGTCTGGGGCATGCAACGGGTCAATATTGACCATCAAGTGAATCCGTATCATCCTGACATCCGCTATCGCAACCGGAGTCGCCATCGGATTATTCACGAGATCAGCCGGATAGTCGTCATTGTAATCATAAAACCCCGGATCGGCATTGGTAGTCGCAATCGATCCGGCGATCGTCTGCGTCGTGTCATCTCCATTAGGATAGGTAATCGGAGTTCCTGCGACCGGCTCCGTAATCCCTCGATAGAGAACGCTGTTCAGTAAATAATAATGCACCCGCTCCGTCGTTCCATCCTTATCAATATCCAGATACAATTTCAAATCAAATTCGTCTCCCGATTCCACCGGATAATCACCATTGTCCGCCTGACGCGTCTTTCGAATTTCAGCCACGACGACGCTAACTCCACGAGAAGCAACAAATGACGCATTCCCCATTTCCAGTATGAATTTATTATTATCCCAACTCCGAAGAAAGAGAAGGGTCATCGCCTCCATACCAACGAGTAGTATGCCGATCGCCATGATCATCTCCACGAAAGACATTCCCCTTAATTTTTTTCCTGTTCTCTGCATACGAAATAACTAATCTTCATTCAATGAAAAAGCCTTTTCCTGAAGTGCTCCTCCAGGAATCACAATACTGCCATTTTCCGGATCAAATCCAGATGCAGTAATATTCACATCATAAGTGCCCGCCACAAGCGGTGTATTCGTCGATGGAAAATATGCTTTCCCGGAGGCATCCGTTACCACTGTTTCCGAATATCCCAACCCTGT
>JAUPWD010000046.1 GCA_030916685.1 Patescibacteria group bacterium | reverse complement strand
GGATATCATTTCTGTCGAGCGTGTCGGCGTGGTCGCCATGAAGTAGCATCGAGATTTTTATGATCTTATGAAAGGAAAACGCCTCGGTGATTTTCAGACAAAAAAAAGGGTAGACGGGGGAGCGGGACGATCCCGCCTCCTTGTTTTTTTTGTCATCGGGGGAGCACTCGCGATACTCGCACGGCTCTATTTCATCCAATTGATGAGTCATGAGAAATGGGACGCGCTCGCCTCTTCCCAATATGAGGTGAATCGCGCCCTCTCTGCCAAGCGGGGAGAGATATTTTTTCGCGATCACGGTGATCTCTATTCCGTGGCGGTGAATCGCGATGAGCCATATGTCTTCGTCGTTCCGCGGGATGTCACGGATATCTCTCTTCTTTCCGAATTGCTGTCGGGAATACTCGGTATGGAGAAAGCGGATATCGAGAAAAAGATGGATCGTCGTGATGATCCGTTCGAGCTCGTGAAAAAGAAGCTTTCGGAAGAGGAGGTATCCCGGATCAAGGGATTATCGATGCAGGGTGTCCATCTCGGATCCGAAACGAATCGATACTATCCGGGAGGGGAATTCGCATCGTCGCTCATCGGTTTCGTCGCTTCGCGGAAAGATGGACAAGATGGAATTGAAGGGAAATACGGTCTTGAGGCGGCATTTAACGGCGAGCTCCAGGGAAAGAGTGGAAATTTGCGGGAGCAGCGGGATTCGGCCGGGCGATGGATATCGCTCACGGATCGGATGATGAGTCCGGCTGAAGACGGTAGTGATTTCATTCTTACTATCGATCGGACGATACAGTTCGAGGCGGAGCGGATCCTGAAGGAGTCGATCGAACAGTATGCAGCGGAGGGAGGGACGATCGTGGTGATGGAACCGAAGACGGGAAATATATTGGCGATGGCGACGCTCCCGCAATTCGATCCGAATAAATTCGGCGAGGTGGAATCCTACGAGATATTTCTCAATGATGCGACGAGTATCGCGTATGAACCGGGATCGGTCATGAAACCTCTAACTATGGCGATGGGTATCGAGGAGAAGAAAGTAAATCCCCATACGGAATATGTCGATACCGGAGTCGTTTCTGAAGCGGGGTATCATTTGAAAAATGCCGAAGGAAAGGTGTATGGACGAAGTAATATGTATCGCGTGCTCGACGAATCGATCAATACCGGTATGATTTTCGTCGAACGTCTAATCGGAAATGCGGTCTTCCGTGACTACGTGAGTAATTTCGGTTTCGGAGAGAAATCGGGTTTCGGTTTTCCCGGGGAAGTCGCGGGAAGCCTCAAGAATATGGCTGACGCACGCCAGAGCATCAATTTCTTCACCGCTTCTTTCGGACAGGGAATCACCACGACGCCGCTTCAGCTCGTCTCGGCATATGCGGCCCTCGGAAATGAAGGAGTGCTTATGAAGCCACGCCTGGTGGAAAAGATCATCCATGAAAACGGAGTGGAGGAAATGACTCGTCCGGAGTCGGTGCGTCGTGTCGTGAGTGAGGATACGGCGAAGATGATGGGCGATATGCTCCGAAGCGTCGTCGTCAATGGTCACGGGAAAAGGGCAGATGTCCCGGGGTATCTCGTAGGGGGGAAAACCGGTACGGCGCAGATAGCCAAGACTGACCAGAAAGGGTATGATGAGAACTTGTCGATCGGCTCTTTCGTCGGGTATGCACCGATCAATGATCCGAGATTCGCGATTTCCGTGAAATTCGATCGACCGAAGAACGTGGAGTGGGCCGAGTCATCGGCCGCTCCGGTGTTCGGGAAAATGATGAAATTCCTCCTTGAGTACTATCAGGTACAGCCGACGGAGATTATAAAAGACCGACCTCATACGAAGCAATAATGGAACATATGCGGATACTTTCTGAAAAATCGTTGTCCCGGAGAATCCTTGAAAATACTTTGAGGATTTTCGCCGTGCTCGTCCTGAAAAAGTATCATCCGGTCATCATCGGGGTGACGGGTTCCGTTGGGAAGAGTTCGACGAAGGAGGCTATCGCGCTCGTCATGGCATCGGAGTATTCGGTTCGGAAGAGTGAGGGGAATTATAATAATGAGATAGGAATTCCCTTGACGATTCTCGGAGAGAAGAGTCCAGGCCATTCTCTCTTCGGATGGGCCCAGGTGATATTTCGAACCGGCGTCCTTCTCCTCTTTCCTTGTCGGTATCCGGATGTGCTCGTATTGGAGATGGCAGTGGATCGTCCCGGAGACATGGAGTATCTCCTTCGATTCATACCGGTTACGGTGGGCGTGGTGACGCGTATCGGAGAAAGCCACCTCGAACATTTCAAGACGGTCGGCGCGATCGCGAAGGAGAAGGGGCGACTGGTCACCCGTCTTCCTGAAGAAGGCATCGCGATACTCAATGCGGATGATGCCCGAGTGATCGCCCTTGCGGAGAAAATAAAGGGAAAAGTGTTCACGTATTCGATTTCAGGTGAGGCGACGGTTTCGGGTGAACACTATGCTTTCGATGAGCGGACGGGAGTGGGATTTAGCTTCAAGTTGAAATACGAGGGAGTGAGTATTCCGGTACGTTTGCCGAATCTCATGGGAGAGCATCTCGTTTCATCGGCTTTGGCCGCGGTGGCAGTGGGACTCGCGCTTCGGGTGAATCCGGTTTCCATCGTGACGGCTCTCGAGCGATTCGAGTCACTTCCAGGGAGAATGCGCCTCATCGCGGGTAAGAATGGCGCTCTCCTCATTGACGATACATATAATGCTTCGCCGGATTCGGTGAGAGCCGCGCTCGCGACACTTTCGCGAATGAGGGCTTCGCGGAAAATACTGGTTTTCGGAGATATGCTGGAGCTTGGTTCGAATGCGGAGATATTTCATCGGGAATTGTCCTCTCAGGTTCTTCCAATGGGACTTTCCGCTGTATTTCTCGTGGGAGAAAATTCTTGTTTGTTCGGTGAGTCAATCGTTTCCGGAGGATTTTCACGGGAGCGGGTTTTCTCTTTCGATCATCCGAAGAAAGCAGGATTGGCGCTCGCGGAATTTCTCCGGGAGGGTGATGCGGTGCTCATCAAGGGTTCGCGCGGTATGCGCATGGAGCAGGCAGTGGAGCAGGCGATGGAGCACCCCGAAGACGCCTCGAAACTCCTTTGCTGTCAGTCTCCGGAATGGCGGGCGAAACCGTTCATTCCGCAGGAATAAAAATTTGCAGATTGATGATCGCAGAATGCAGAATGAAACAGGAGGTCTTTTTATGCTGTCTTGTGTGAAGTCTTGAAATCTGCGACTATAAAATCTGCAATCTGAATTCTAAAATCTAAAATTTAAAGAAATGGATTTTTTCTCCGCATTTCTCATCGTTATTGGCCTCGTTTTGTTCGAAGCCGTATCAAGTATCGATAATGCCATCATCAATGCCGATGTACTCTCGACCATGGGAGCCAAAGCGAAGCGATTCTTTGTCACCTGGGGGATATTCTTCGCGGTGTTCGTGGTTCGCGGATTCCTTCCGTGGTTGATCGTCTGGGCGACCGTTCCTTCGCTCGGATTCATCGGTTCTTTCACTGCGACCTTTTCCAATGATCCGGCGGTGCATGCTGCGATCGCCAGTTCCGCACCAATCCTCCTCATGGGTGGCGGTATCTTTCTCCTCTTTCTCTTCCTTCATTGGATTTTTCTTGAGGAGAAGAAATACGGATTTCGATTCGAACGATACGTCGATCGTCATGGCGTGTGGTTCTATGCGGTGGTATCGATTCTTCTGGCAGTCATCGTCTGGTACGCGATGAAACAGAGCACGATGATCGCCTTCGGAGCTATCGTGGGTTCGACGGCCTTCTTCATCGTGCATGGGTTCCGACTGCAGGCAGAGAAGGCCGAGGAGGAGATGAAACAGTCGACGATGTCGGATTGGAGCAAGGTATTTTTTCTGGAAGTTATCGATTTGTCATTTTCAATCGACGGTGTACTCGGAGCATTCGCTTTCACACTTTCGGTGCCACTCATCCTCATCGGAAATGGCATTGGAGCGATCATCGTCCGTCAATTGACCGTGGCGAATATCGATAGGGTGAAGAAATATGAGTTTCTGAAAAATGGGGCGATGTACTCGGTATTCGTACTCGGTATGGTGATGATCGCCCATGGATTTGGCTTGCATGTTCCCGAATGGGTTTCTCCTGCGGCAACGATCGTCATCATCATCTATTTCTTTCGCAGGAGTGTGTCTCGGGAAAATTGACACCGTTTGCGGGAGCGGTACAATGAGAAGTGGAGGGAGCCACGAGGCATCCCAGATAATCAGTAGAAGAATGATATGACAGACAATATGCAGGACAGGGAGTTCGTCGAATATGTCGTGAAGATGCTCGTCGATCATCCGGATGACGTGAAGGTAGAACGGAAAATCGATGAAATGGGAGTGCTCATCACGCTCGATGTGAACGCCCAGGATATGGGCATGGTCATCGGTCGCGAGGGCATGACTGCCAAGGCGCTTCGCACACTTCTCCGCGTCATCGGCGCGAGGAACAGTGCGCGCGTGAATCTGAAAATTAATGAACCGGAAGGTTCGACCCGGCCGGTACGCGAGTCGGTCGCTCCAGTAGCCGCGGCTCCGATCCAGACTATTACTGATGAAGAGGATCCGACCAAAGCGCTCGACGATATGATGAATGAGCTCAAGGCATAATTCGAAACACTGAAAGCCCGCTATGATGCGGGCTTTTCTTTGTGTTACAATGAAAATATGGAAACAGAGAAATTTTTCATTGCCAAACGGAGTGAGCGAAACGAAAGTGGACGTTCGTTTCCGAGCGGAGTGACGGCAATATCGGGCATGCTCGCTATTGAGGGACTCTTATTGTTGAAGCCGAAGGTGTTCGCAGATGAACGCGGATATTTTTTCGAGTCTTTCAATATAGATCGATATCGTGAATCGGGTATTCCGGCAGATGATTTCATACAGGATAATGTTTCCTGCTCGAAGCGCGGCGTGCTCCGGGGGTTGCATTTTCAGTCCGCGCCATTCACCCAGGGGAAGCTCGTCTCTGTGCTCCGAGGGAAGGTGCTCGATGTCGTGGTGGATATACGAAAGGAATCGCCGACATTTGGGAAATATGTCGCCGTCGAGTTGTCGGCAGAGAATCATCATCAATTGTGGGTGCCGGCAGGTTTCGCACATGGCTTCCTCGCACTCGAAGATGATACTCTTTTTTCCTACAAGGTGACGGCGCCGTATTCCAAGGAGCACGAAGGTGGCATCCGCTACGATGATTCGGATATTGCTATCGAGTGGCCACATATCGAGGAGGGGATGATCGTGTCGGAGAAAGATAAAATACTCCCATTTTTGAAAGAGTGCCAGCTTTAAATTTTCAGAAAATACTTCAAAAGTTTTTAGATGAACCGCGCCGAAGCGGTTTCGCCACATGGTTCTCTAAAAAACATTTTGAAATATTTTCTTACGAGATCTCCTTTTTTGTTAACTGTTAGTTGTTGATTGTTTTATGAAATTATTAGTTACCGGTGGTGCGGGATTTATAGGGAGTAATTTCATCCATCACATTTTGGAAAAATATTCTGATGATGAGGTAGTCAATCTCGATGTGTTGACGTACGCGGGAAATACAGAGAATCTGTCGCGATGGAAGAATGATCCGAGATATCGGTTCGTACAGGGAGATATCTGCGATGCGTCGCTCGTCGATACTCTGGTGGCAGAATGTGATGCTGTGGTACATTTCGCCGCGGAGTCACATGTAGACCGATCGATTCTCGGACCAGACGCATTTGTAAAAACAAATATTCAGGGAACATTCGTATTGCTTGAGGCCGCGAAGAAACACAGTAAGCGGTTTCATCATGTCTCGACCGATGAGGTATTCGGAACGCTACGACCCAATGACCCTGCTTTCAATGAATCAACTCCATACGATCCGCGCAGTCCATATAGCGCGAGCAAGGCGGCATCAGACCATCTCGTGCGGTCATATTTTCATACGTATGGATTGCCGATTACGATTTCTAATTGTTCGAATAATTACGGGCCGTACCATTTCCCGGAAAAATTGATTCCGCTCGCGATCACAAATCTTCTCCAGGGGAAAAAAGTGCCGGTGTACGGAGATGGACTTCAGCGACGTGACTGGCTCTTCGTCGCGGATCACTGCCGTGCCATCGATCTCGTCCTTCACGAGGGGAAAATCGGTGAGACGTACTGTATCGGAGGAAATGGCGAGAAGGAAAATATCTGGATCGCGAAGAAACTCCTCGAGATCCTCGGCAAGGACGATTCGATGATCGAATACGTCACGGATCGTCCGGGGCATGATAGGCGCTATGCGATTGATTTTTCGAAGATAAAAAGAGAGCTTGGCTGGCAGCCGGAAGTGACCCTGGAAGTTGGACTGACGAAAACAGTTGAATGGTTTC
>JAUPWD010000045.1 GCA_030916685.1 Patescibacteria group bacterium | reverse complement strand
GTGTAGCGAAGTATTCACATTGATTATCAGAAATATTTGTTGAAATGAAACTATGAAAATAGCATTCATCGGACAAAAAGGAATACCAGCCATTTCAGGTGGCGTGGAAAAGCACGTCGAGAAATTGGCGGTGGAACTTGTGCATCAGGGACACGAGGTGGTTTGTTATGTCCGGTCGTACTATACGCCGAAGGCGCTGACGAATTATCAGGGCGTGAAGCTGGTGCATCTCCCGAGCATTCAGACCAAACATCTCGATGCAATTACGCATACGCTCTTTGCGAGTATCCACGCTTTGTTCGCCGATTATGACGTGATTCACTACCAGTCCATGGGACCGGCGACACTCGCCTTCATCCCACGGATTTTCAAGCGATCAGCTCGCACGGTAGCGACCTTTCATAGTCGTGACTACTTCCATTCGAAATGGGGATTGTTTGCTCGATTTTTCCTGAAAGTTGCAGAGCGACTGATTCTCTTCGTTCCGGAGCGGACATTCGTCGTGAGTGAGACGCTCGCGGAATACGTTCGTGATACGTACGGGAAGGAATGTTTGGTGACACAGAACGGTGCTGACGTATTCTATGAATGTGAAACACTTCCACTCGCGTCATTCGGTCTCAAGCCGAAGCAGTATATCGTATCCGTAAGTCGTCTCCTCGCACACAAGGGAATCCACTACCTTATTAAGGCATTCATGGATCTCGAGGATACGAATCGATTGCCAGGAAACAATTTTAAATTGGCTATCGTCGGTGCTGGCGTCGGGACGTCGGAGTATGAAGACTATCTGAAGGTCCTGGCGAAGGGTCGCGACTCGATCGTCTTCCTTGGTGAGCGAAAAGGACATGAATTGAAAGCATTGTTCTCGCAGGCAGCGGTATTCGTCCAGCCATCGGAAGATGAAGGTCTTTCTATCGCGCTCCTGGAAGCGATGGGTCATGGTTTGCCGTGTTTGGTATCGAATATCCCTGCGAATCTGGAGGCCATCTCCGATACCGGACTCAATTTCGAAAATAAAAATGTCGAGGATCTGAAGATGGAACTGTCACGACTCATCAATACGAAAGAGCTTATGAATGATCTCGGAGAGCGCGCGCAGGAGCGGGTCGCCAAGCAGTACAGCTGGGAAGCAATCGCGAAGAAAACTGCGGATGCCTATGTTGAAGAAATAACTCGTTATGCATATAAACGGTATGTCGCTGTTCTCAAGTCATAAAGGATATCCGAGACGGATTTTTGCGGGGTTTCTCTTCGTTGTTTTCGTCGCGAGTCTCGTTTCGGGAATGCTCTTGCTTGATCGGTTTCGATCGTATCGGGCGGATATCGATATTCTGATATTGTCGAAAAGTATCCAGGGAGCCGTGGAAACCGAAGCGGCACGCGATACACTGATGCTTCTCGGATCGACGGAAATCTTTTTTTCCGATGTGAATGAGACAGCAGATATCTCGAGTCTCGAATTGAGAGAGACCGGGAAGGGATCCTTCCGGGTGAGCGTGATGAGCGATACGCCGGTGGATGCACGGGATGGTGCCGTCAGGGCATCGCAGGAACTTTTCTCTCTGGTGGGTCGGTATTACGATATCCGGAGCGATATCAGTGTCCGTTCCATCGGATCGCCTCGCGTGGAAACAGTTGTTTCGCATCCTGTCGGCATCGTGGTTTCCGGCATTCTTTTAGGGGCGCTCTTTTCTCTGGTCCTTTTTTCCTTGATTTTCTCCGTCGTCCGATTGATTTTTTCTTTCCGAAAGGAAGAGTCTGTCTCGCCGGCCGATCAGGTTTTCTTTCCAAAGAGAGAAGAGAGTTTCCGTGAGACGGAAGAAGTCCCGTATACCTTTTCTCCTGATGCGTTCATACCGAAGAAAGTCGATGCGAAATTCTTTTCTTTCGAACCGTCTGGTGCCGAACGTGAGAAGGACTACGCTCATTTCAATCGTGGTCCGGCTCCAATGAACTTGCCGGTCGCGCCGGATGAGATGGAATCACTCCCGGAATTTCTGTCGCTTGAAAGCATATCGGAACATGCGACGACTGATGAAGCTGAATCGGATGAGTCATATGTGGAATCTTCAATCGAGGAGGAGCCGATGATCGCTGATACACCGATTGAATCATTGCCGATCGATCGCGAGCCGACCGAAGAAGAATACAAAAAACGTTTGAATGATCTCCTTGCCGGAAAGATGCCAAAGTAAAGAAGAGATGATATTTAGCAACGGCCGTTCCGCTTTTGGAGCGATGCGTCCGCTGTTAAAAATTCGAATACATATATTTATGAATCAGAAATACTCAGTAAAATTTTGGATACTGTTCGTCATCGGATCGATACTCTTCCTTTCGATGTGGTTCGTGTTCTGGGAAATCCGTCATCGTGATATGTCGACGCTCGGAAATCTCTCCTCTATGCTCCCGGTATCGGATCAGGCGAAGCGAAGCCTGGAGACCGTGGCGTCCATTGGCGCGCGATTGGCAGATACGGATGGAGAAGAGAAATCTTTCCTTATCCTCTTTCAGAACAATATGGAGCTTCGACCGGGTGGTGGATTCATCGGTTCTTTCGGTATTCTGAAAATCCGCGACGGTCATGTGATGAAATTTGATGTCCATGATACGGGGAATTTCGACGGACGGATTCCGGATACCGTGACGCCACCGTATCCGATGGAGCAGACGTTGAAGATCAAATCGTGGAAACTCCGTGATTCCAATTGGTCACCTGACTTCTCTGAGAACGCATTACAGGCGGTTGATTTCTATCGCATGGGAGCGGGCGAAGAAACATTTGATGGCGTGATCGGTATCACGACGAATGTGCTCACTTCTTTTCTCGATATCACCGGACCAGTAGAGATAGAGGGGTATCCGGGAACGTACGGCTCCTACAATGCCGTACTCGATCTGGAGTATCAGGTGGAGAAGGGCTATGCCGATCAGGGAATCGCGGCAGGGGAGCGCAAATCGGTAATGGGACTCCTGGGGAATGTCATTCTCACTCGGGTGAAAGAGCTTTCATTGACGAAACAGTATGCGCTCATGCAGGCGATTTTCCAGGATCTCAATCAGAAAGATATCCAATTCTGGTTCGCTGATGCTGATTGGCAGAGAGAGATTGCGGCTGCCGGATGGGATGGAGATTTCGATCGAAATTTCGACCGGGACTTTCTCGCCATCGTCGATGCGAATCTCGCTTCTTTCAAGTCAGATCTCTTCATCAATCGTTTCGTCTCATATACGGTTGATTTGCGGGGAGAAAAAATAAAATCGCATCTCGAGATTTCCTATGAACACTCAGCGGAGAAACGTGATTGGTTGACGAAGGAGTACCAGACCTACCTCCGTGTCTATGCGCCCCACGGAGGATGGTTTGGGGCTATCTCAGGTGAAGCTTCGCTCCCTCCCGTCTATGGTGAGTATCAGGACAAGCGGTTTGCTGGAGTTCTCGTGCACGTGCCACTTGGCACGACGCATGTGGTGAGCCTCGATTATGAGCTCCCGGGAGGCTGGAAGGATGATTATGATCTGAAAATACAGAAACAGGCCGGCGTGAATGATATGCCGGTTACCGTGAAAATCATCCGTCCCGATGGGAAGGAAGAAATAAAATCTTTTCTCCTGAATTCCGATACTATATTGAGCGAAGTGAAATAATGAGAAAGAATATCAAGGGCTCTCCTTGATATTTTTTTTGACAGCTTCGATCGATGTATGATAAGGAATGAGTAACGGAGCAGTCCTTTGATGTATATGAAACAATAGGGAGGCATCATGACGCATCAGTCGAAAATCGCCAGGCTGGAAGTTTTGGATAACCCTGTGTATTCGGCTTCTCTTTTCCGCGACATTCATTCGGGCGCTTTGTTCAATATCCTGTGGCCGTGCTCGGATCTGTTCAATTTCGGCATTTCCTTGTATCGCGATGGGAAAAGGATTGGCGCTGGAACGGCCAGGTCATGTCGACCTGGCAGTCGACGAAAACAATTCGTCGGATTGGGTGCGATCGCATTGGTCAATGGCTATGCCCGCTCTGCCGATGTGCCGCTCGATTATCTTCTCGCGGATTATTTCTCGCCGGGGGATTGGATCGAGATCCATGATGATCATCAGTCCCGAGAGTCACGGGATGATCAAGATTTTTTCTCGGTGATTTTCTCGGAGTTTCTCAATTCCGCGCCTGCCGAAGAAATGCTTCATCATGCTTGGGAACGGGCATTCCATTCATTTTGGGCAAAGAAGCGAGATCGGCCGGATCGGGAATGGAGCATCGTGAGATCGATTTTGCGAGGTACCTTTCAGTCCCAGTATGGCCGTTCGCCGGATGTAGGGTGTCAATCGCTCGCTCGTGAATTCGAAGATGAGTGGGCGACAATCCGGAATGAAATTCTCCTGCAATGGCGGAAGGCATATTCCGGAGAAAATGCCGAGCCAATGCTCTGGCTTCCTGACTGAACGGATTTGATCGATCATTGCATCACAACGCGACCTCATGTGTTCCTGGGGTCGCTTTTTTTTGTTTAAAACGGCTATGGTACAATGAAACTATAAAATACGGAGTATTTTCCTCTTGATTCATGATTCTCCATCCTTAATTCTTCAAAAAAATGCATTTCGATATCCTCTCCATTTTTCCCGAAAGCTTCGAATCGTATTTCGGCGTGTCTATACTAAAACGAGCGAAGGAAGATGGTTTGATTAATATTTCTTTGCATGACCTTCGCGCTTTCACGCATGACAAACACCATAAGGTAGATGACACACCCTATGGCGGAGGGGCTGGTATGGTGATGAAGGCGGAACCCTTCTTCGAAGCAGTAGAATCAATAAGCAGCCAGCAATTAGCAGATAACAATAAACAAAAGACAAGGGTTATTCTTTTTTCAGCGAAGGGGAAGGTGTTTACACAGGCGGATGCCAAGCGACTCTCGGAATATGACCGGCTGATCCTTCTCTGCGGGCGATACGAAGGAGTAGATGAGCGCGTCGCGGAACATCTGATCGATGAGGAAATTTCAATCGGGGAATACGTCCTGACCGGCGGAGAATTGCCAGCCATGATCGTCGTCGATGCGGTGGCGAGACTACTGCCCGGGGTGCTTGGCAATAGTGAGAGCTCCGTCGACGAATCGCATTCCGAGGAAGGAGTTCTCGAATATTCACATTACACGAAGCCCGAAGAGTTTCGGGGATGGAAGGTTCCGGAAATCCTTCTCTCGGGGCATCATGCCGATATAGAGAAATGGAGGAAGGAACAGTCCCAGAAAATTTCTAATTTCTAATTTTCAATTTCTAAATAATGTCATAATGATTTAATTTAGAAATTTTAAAATTGAGATATTGAAAATTGTTTAGAAATTAGAAATTGAAAATTAGAAATTGCGCTTCGCATATATGGTGTCAAAAATAAAAAAAACATTCGAAGAAGTTGATCGCCCGTTCTTGTTCATCGTATTTATTTTGCTCGGTATCGGGCTTCTCATGATCGCGAGCGCCGGGGTTCTGTATGGGGAAACCCGTTTCAATGACGCTTATTTCTTCTTCAAGCGACAACTCATCGGACTTTCCATAGGGCTTGTGTCGATGTATCTCTTTTCACGTATTTCCTATCATATTTGGAGGCCACTTTCGGTGCCGATATTTGTGGTCGCGTTGATACTCCTGGTTCTTATTTTTATTCCGGGTATCGGGACATCAGCATATGGTGCGGCGCGTTGGATCGAATTGGGACCAATTTCCTTTCAGCCGTCGGAGGTGATGAAATTCGCCATCGTTCTCTATCTCTCGGCATGGCTTGCCGGGAAAGGTAAGGAAAAGACGGAAGATTTTTATGAAGGACTCGTTCCATTTCTCGCGGTTCTCTTTCTCGTCGCTTTTCTCATCCTGAAGCAGCCCGATACGGGGACGCTCTTTCTTATTTTTGGCATGTCGATGTCTATCTTCTTCTATTCGGGGGCGAATCTGAAACATATCGCGGGGATGGGGGCACTGGCACTACTCTCCTTCTTCATTCTCTTGAAGACGGCCCCGTATCGGATGCAGCGATTCCTCGTATATATGAATCCAGAGCATGATCCGCAGGGATTCGGCTATCAGATGACACAGGCGCTCGTCGCAATCGGTTCCGGGGGACTCTTCGGCGTGGGGCTGGGATATAGTCATCAGAAATTCAATTATCTTCCCGAACCGGTCACGGACTCCATTTTCGCGATTTTTGGTGAGGAATTTGGGTTTGTCGGGACGACGGTATTGATATCACTCTTCGTATTCTTGGCTCTCCGCGGTATTCGTATCGCGAAGAATGCCCCGGATCGTTTCGGGGAGCTTCTCGGTATTGGTATCGTTTCGTGGATCATCATCCAGGCTTTCGTAAACATATCCGCCATCACCGGACTCATCCCTTTGACGGGAGTTCCGCTGCCATTCGTCTCCTATGGAGGTACTTCGCTCGCGGTACTCCTCTCTGCCATCGGTATCTTGCTCAATATCTCCCGCCAAGCTAAACTCAAATCATTGTAGAGTGCAGATTGATGATTGCAGATTAGGTTGATAGGAAAGGTGCTCTATTACTTATTCTGCAATCTGAAATCTACTATCTAATATTATATTTTTGGCTTCTGTTCGTATTGTGCTAACTGGTGGCGTCTCTGGTGGACATCTCTTCCCTCTCGTTGCTGTGACACATGCTCTCCGCGAGAAATTACGGGATGATGTTGAATTCCTGTTCGTCGGACCTTCTGGAAAATTCGGAACGATGGCAATGGAGCAGGTCGGCGTCCGGTCGAAATATGTGTTCACCGGGAAAATGCGCCGATATTTTTCGATTTTAAACTTCATTGATCCTCTCAAAGTGCCGATCGGTTTTGCGCAGGCGCTGTGGCATCTCTTCTGGTTCATGCCGGATGCGGTGTTCGCCAAGGGTGGATCGGGATCGGTGCCAGTGGTACTCGCTGCATGGATATACCGTATCCCGGTGATGCTTCATGATTCCGATGCTGCGGCGGGACGTGCTAATATCTTTCTCGCGCGTTTTGCGAAGCGTATCGCCATCGCTTACCCGGGAGCCAAACGATATTTCCCCGGAGAAAAAGTCGCCTTGACCGGAAACCCCGTGCGGCCGGATGTCTTGACTGGAGATGTATCGAGAGCGAAAACACATTTCTCACTTCCTGATGGTCAACCGGTTATTTTTTTCATCGGAGGAAGTTTGGGATCAAAGAATTTGAATGATGCTCTCGCTCGGATTCTTCCGGAGCTTTTGACGACTGTGACGGTTATTCATCAAACCGGTGAAGAACATTTCGGTCGGGTCGTTGCTGAAGCACAATCGCTCGGAGTGGCTCCTGATACTGAGCTTGGGTATCGGCCGCGTGTGTTTCTCTCGGGCGGAGAGCTTGGTGATGCGTATGCCGTAGCGGATCTCGTGATTTCTCGGGCGGGGGCGAATTCCATCGCGGATGCCGCTGCCTATGGCAAACCACTCATCCTCGTCCCACTTTCGACTGCTGCCAATGATGAACAACGTCTCAATGCGTACGATGTCGCCGGCATCGGCGGAGCGCTCGTTCTCGAGGAAGGGAATCTCACTCCACATATTCTCCTTTCGAAAATCAAGGAAATTCTCGAAAATGAGGAAGGGAGAAAAGCGATGGGAGAAAAATTACGATCTTTCTATCATCCAGATGCTTCTTCCCTTATCGCAGATGGAATAATTTCGATGATTGACTGATCTGAATTTTAAATTTTTAATTCTCAATTTTCAAACAATGTCAAAATTTTTAAATTTCTCAAATTCCTTCATTAGAAATTGTTTAGAAATTAGAAATTGGAAATTGGAAATTGTCTGAGGGGTATGTTTCCATCGAGGCTCACAAATGTGAAAAAGATCCACATGATCGGCATCAAGGGCGCTGGCATGACTGCGCTCGCGGAGATTTTGATTTCTCGTAATATTCGCGTGACCGGTTCCGATACCGAGGAAGTATTTTATACGGATGCACTCCTCTATGCCCTCCACATCACTCCGTTCGTGGGATTCGCATCGGAGCAGATTCCAGGGGATGCGGAGATGATCATCTATTCTTCGTCGTATACCATTGATCGGAATGCAGAGCTCCGAAGCGCTTTTGACTCCGGCAAGCCGGTACTTTCATATCCGGAAGCCCTCGGAGAACTGACGAAAGAACGCCTCGCTCTCGCCGTCTGCGGAACGCACGGGAAGACGACGACGACCGGACTCCTCGCTGAGTGTCTGCGTGAAGCAGGGAAGGATCCTCAGGCTTTGGTAGGAGGGAAGGTGGGTCTTTGGGGGAAGGCAGCTCTTTCTGGATCAGGAGAATATTTCGTCTTCGAGGCAGATCGGAAGAGCGTCG
>JAUPWD010000044.1 GCA_030916685.1 Patescibacteria group bacterium | reverse complement strand
TATTTTGTGATCGAAACCCTTCTACTGCTCGAAGGATTTGAGGTGAATCTGCCTCAATCAGCTCGCTATCGACAAGCGAGACACAAAACAAAAACAAAAATCTACCACGGTAAAATACGGTGGATCAAAACAAACAAAAAAAGAAAAAAATAGTTCTCTTTCAAACACAAAGGCCACAGTGCCAGAGAGCGGTAGACAGGCGAATCCAAAAGTCGAAAGGATTCATAATAGATACGCACAAAATACACGTGTCTACTGGATTATTATTGCTTCTCACCCGGAGCGAGATAACCGAAATACGTGTTGGCGCATCTCGCTGGGCGCTACCCTCAGCCAAATAATATATTTATGGGCGCAGAAGTAGCGCCTGGCACCAACAGCTTTTATAAAGCAAAGGTGGTGCCAGGTAGAATATCGGGTGAAAGATTAGAATGGCTCAGAAAGGCCGTTTTTTTGTTTCCCTTTTGGTATATAATGGAAGTATGAACCTCTATTTTTGGAAAAAACAGGTCAAAGATACCGGAAGTTTCGGTGAGAATGTGGCGACGGAGTATCTGCAGAAGAAGGGGTACCGTATATTGGAGCGGAATTATGCAAATACCAAGGGGCGAAGGCTTGGTGAGCTCGATATCATCGCTTTCCATGGCGGCGAAATCGTTTTCGTTGAGGTGAAGACGAGGGAATGGGAGAAAAATGCTCCTTTGCCGGAAGAAAGCGTCAATCGGAAAAAACTCCATCGGCTAGAAAAGATCGCCGTATCATACTTGAAAGCGAAGAAAAAAGAGGGAATGCCGTATCATTTTGATGTCATTGCGATATTCCTTGATTCCCTGAATGAACAAGTGCTTGAGATACGCCACCTGGAGCGCGTATTTCTTTAGGGGCTTTTCTCTTTGACGCATTTCTTCGTTCCCATCTCTGGTACTCGACACCGTACTTTCATCAGTACTCCGTCGGCTGACGGATTACTCCGTTCCTCGATGGCGTCTCGAACTGCATTCAAATAAAAAGCCCTCGAGGAAGCGCATATTGCAAGGTGGTGTATTTGAGGTATAATAAAGGAGTTAAACGGATAATGAATTTGTATGGACGAAACACTCTTGCAAGAATTCAAAGCTCGCTTGGAGACGGAAAAAAATCGATTGGAGGCGGAGCTCTCGCGTTTTGCCAAGCCGACGGATGTTCCTGGAAACTATGAGACGACGTTTCAGGACATGGGGAATGAGCGGGATGAAAACACTTCCGAGGTGGAGGAGTATGTTGATAATCTCGGTCTCGAAACGAATCTCGAGGGTCAGCTCCAGGAAGTCGATGAGGCTATCTCGCGGGTGGCGGTAGGATCCTACGGAAAGTGTGAGAAGTGCGGAAAAAATATCAATCCAGAGAGATTGAAAGCCTATCCATCAGCTCGAGTCTGTACGGAACACGCGGAATAGTTTCTAAGGAATAGGATGTATGTATACGATTCTCAGAACAGCAGGGCTTTTGCTTGCTGTTCTGTTTCTTTTTTTAGCGCTGGAGAGAGTTCGGATATACAACGGATCATCTTTTTGCAACGCTTTGGGACCGTGGGGGATGGATTTTCCGCCTGAGGTGCTCATGGGAGTGGGTATTTTGGCGGTCCTCGTTATTTTTTTCTGGGTACTTTTTTTTGCAGAGGGGTGGAATATGGTTTGGGGAGTGCTCTTGCTTGGCGGAGGAGTATCAAATCTTTTTGAGAGGATCTCTTTCGGTTGTGTGACTGATTATTATCGTATCGCCTCTTGGTTTCCGGTATTTAATCTCGCGGATGTTTTTCTAACGATAGCAGTTCTCGGATTTCTTTGGGAAAATAAATCCGAGAGCTTTAAATAGTTTTTCGTTTTCTATCTAGAAATTGCCAGCCTAAGGCTGGTCCGTCTTGGGCGGAGTAATTGGTTATTGCTTGGGAGTATGTCTTCAAAGGTTTTTTCAGCGGTAACACTTGGATTGGATGGACTTGCCGTGGAGGTTGAGGTAGATATTCTTTCCCAGGGATTGCACGCCTTCACCCTCGTCGGTCTCCCGGATCCCTCGGTGAAGGAGTCTCGTGATCGCGTGAGTTCGGCATTGAAGAATACCGGATTCAAACCACCACACCACTCCGGCCGAGTGACAGCGAATCTCGCACCTGCTGATGTACCGAAAAATGCCCCCATCTATGATCTCCCGCTCGCCGTCGCATTTCTCATTGCCACGGGTCAGATAAATATCAATCCGACGAAAAAACTCTTTTTTGGTGAGCTTTCTCTGAGTGGGGAAACGAGGCGCGTGCATGGCGTGCTTCCAATCGCGCTGTTTGCGAAGGAGGCGGGATTCGAGGAGCTCTATCTTCCAGCGGAAAATGCGAGAGAAGCAGCTCTTGTTTCTGGAATTTCTGTTTTTCCGGTGACCGATCTTCTGTCGCTCGCGAAGCATTTTTCCGGGGAGAAAATCATCGCTCCGCTTCCGCAAACCGAATTCGAAGCGCTTGGATCTGATCCAGGGAGTGCCGATATGTCATCGATACGGGGACAGGAGCAGGCCAAACGGGCGATGGAGATTGCCGCTGCCGGCGGTCACAATATACTAATATTGTGTCCTGTACATTGACATTCGGGAAGGTATTATATAGAATGGCTTTAGATAAAGTCATTTTATGGAACAAGCAATCGGCTACATTCGAGTGTCTACTGATAAGCAGGATTTTGAGCGTCAGAGAGATGAG
>JAUPWD010000005.1 GCA_030916685.1 Patescibacteria group bacterium | reverse complement strand
GCTATCCAGGAAGGCCGGAAGAAAGCTGGTTTCGAGGTGGCTGATCGGATCGTACTTGGATACAAAGGGATGGAAGGGGTGTTTAATGGGGATATGGAAAATGGGATTAAGGGATTTGAGGAAGAAATCACGAAGGAGGTCCTCGCGACCGAAGTGAAGAATGGAAAACTGGACAATGCGGAATACGAGGGCACCCTCGACCTCGACGGCGAGACATTTGAATTCCAATTGAAGCGCGCGTAGTAATTTTTGAGATATTTCTTTTTTCTAAAATTTAATCATTAAAAATTGATTAGAAATTAGAAATTAGAAATTAGAAATTATCTTGTGGAGTACCGCTATACCGCCATCATCCTGAAGAAGAAAGAAATCGGAGAGACCGACCGGCTGTATACGGTGTATACGAAAGAGGCGGGGAAATTGAAATTGGTGGCGCGGGGAGTGCGCAAGCTCGAGGCGAAATTGGCCAGCCAGTTGGAGACCATGAATATCGTGTCGCTCTCGGTGCAGCGAGGACGCGGGCAAGGCAAGATTTCGGGGGCGATCGCGGAGGAGTCGCTTCTCTCAGTACGTCGTGATGAAGCGACGGTATTTGAAATTCTCCAGGCTTTGAATGTCTTCGAACGATTGGTGGGACTGGAAGAAAAGGACGAAGAGCTCTTTTCGCTTTTGGAGCGGTTTCTACGAACGGCGGAGGAATTGGTGGCAAAGGAGAAGCAAGAAAAAATAACCCTACTCCTCCATTCTTTTTTCTTCCATCTTTTTGCGACGCTCGGGTATCAGATCGAGGCGAGTGTCTGCGCGGCGACGGGCGAGCGGCTCAAGGAAGATGACCGGCTCTTTTTCAGTCCAGCAGCAGGTGGTGTGATTACTTCGATTGCGGCACAGAATATCCCGCAGTCGATTCCGATGGGAGCACCGACCGTGAAGCTTCTCCGCATCCTCCTTTCGAACAGGTTGGAGAATATCGCGAAGATCGCTCCGGAGAAACGGGAGATCCAGGACTTGTCATTGGCCACATCGCGATTCATTGATTGGATTGTGAGGTAGAAAAGTATGAATCATGGAGCATAAAACATAGAGCAAATGACTGGAGTTTGGTATAATAGCGATGCATTAAAGGTTAAGAATTTTCCTATTGGCAGCTTTCTCCATCATTCCCTGCTCGACTCGGGAAATGAGTCTGCGCTGCGAGAGATTGCAAAATCTGCCAATAGGAAAATTCTTGCATAAAAATAAACAAACATATGGGACTGCAGGATTTGAATGAAAATTTGTACGAGCGTGATTTCGAGAAACAAAAAATAGATACCCGTTTTGAGGGTCAGGTTGATGGTTCCGCGAAGGATTTTCAATCGCAGGCCTGGGCCGAGAAAACAACGCCTTCTGTCGAGGCGGTGGATGATTCGCTTCATAAAAAGCGGAAGTGGATATTGATCGCTCTCGGGGTCGTCGGCATGATCGCTCTCGTCGCTTCGGCCTTCTTTGTTCGCAAGATGTTGTTCTCGGATACGAATGTGACGCTCGTTCTCGATGGACCGAAGAGTGTCGCGAGCGCGGAATCAGTGACATTTTCATTGCAGTACGCGAATGATAACTGGGTGGCGCTCCATAATGCGGAGATAGTCGTTTCATATCCGAAGAACTTCCGCCCAGATACGAAGGAAGGTTGGACTGCGGCGGATACTCGTATCGTGATTCCAATCGGAGACATCACATCCCGATCGACGGCTCGCGTGGATGTTGCTGGGAAGTTCTTTGGATCGAAGGGGGAGCCTTCTTATCTCGATGCCACCCTGCGCTATTCGCCGAGTCAGATGAGCGAGATATTCTCCTATGATACGAGATATGGAGTGGTCATCAGCACTTCACCCATATCGCTTGAGATGAGCGCGCCGAAGATGGCTGCGACGGGTGATACGGTCGAGTACCTCATTGATTATGAGAACCAGGGAACAGAGGAATTCCCGAATATCCGTATCAAGGTGGAATATCCTGATTCATTTCAGTTCACTTCAGCCGATCCTGTGCCATCAGAGGGAAACACCACCTGGTATGTCGGCGATCTGGCTGGAAAAATGAGGGGAAAGATACGCGTCAGTGGAATTCTCACCGGACAGAGAGGGGAAGTGAAACCAGTGAAAGCCTCCATCGGATATTTTCAGGGGAATGGTGATTTCCTTTCATACAGTACGATCAGTCAGTTGACCCGAATTGATGCCTCGCCACTTTCAATCGATCAACTCGTCAATGATTCTCGCATTGTGACGACGACGCTCGGATCGATGCTGGTGTATCGGATCAGTTACAAGAATGAAGGGAATATCGGATTCCGGGATGCCATCATTACACTTGATTTCGATACGTCGATACTCGATTTTTCCCGTATGCAAAAGCAATCCGGATATTTCGATGCCGTGAAAAAACAGATGATCTGGCAGGCATCTGATATCCCAACACTCGACGTATTGGATCCGGGCGAATCCGGGGAAATCGTTTTCTCAGTTCCGGTATTCACCGAATTGTCGAATATCTCAGGAAAACATCTCGGTATCAGAACGACCGCGAAGATAGATAGTCCCGATGTTCCAACCCCGGCCGGATCGAATAAAATCATCGCTTCGAGTGCATTGAATGTCCAGTTAAGCTCCGCTATTGATTTAACGGTCAAAGGAAGGTATTATGGCGCTTCGGTGGAAAATTCCGGACCGATACCGCCGAAAGTCGGTGTACAGACGACGTATGGCCTCACTTTCAAATTAACGAATTCGCTCAATGATTTGTCGGGAGCGCGAGTGGTGGCATCGCTTCCATCGGGAGTTCGATTCACTGGGAAATTTTCTCCCGAATCGGAGACGGTTACTTTCAATGATCGAACCAATGAGCTCGTGTGGGAAATCGGAAATTTCTCGGCGGGATCACAGGAAGCGAGTCGCGAAGTGACGGTTCAGGTAGCGGTCATTCCCGGGCCGAGCGATGTCGACAAAGAAATTCGTCTCATGAATCGTGCGATATTTTTCGCCAAGGACACCTTCACCGGTGGAGAGGTGAAGAAAGAGCAGGGAGAGAAAACGACTGCCCTTCCCGAAGATACAAAAATGACTTCATCCGGATATCAAGTGAAAAAGTAAGAGAGTCTGCTTGATATCTCATCGCGTATATAAAAATAGGAATACCGCTCTCTCATAAAATATTCAGATTCCGGCTGCAAATCCTGAAAAGCTCGTCGGGTTATCATGATAGTCCTTCTTACTTTCTCAGAATTTTCGCTCGTAATCTGAACATTTTTTTGAGATTGATATATCAAACAGACTCTCTATGTTCCAGATTGAGAAAAAAAGAGATGGTGAGCGATATGGATCACTCACGACGAGAAACGGAGTATTACGCACTCCGTTTTTCATGCCGGATGCGACACGCGCGGCGGTTCGTGGGATGACTTCGGATGAAATCAGAATCTCAGGTATCACCGCGATTTGCGTCAATACATATCACCTCTTCCTGCAGCCAGGAGAGGCTTTGATAAAAAATTCCGGCGGAGTCCATCAGTTCATGCATTGGGATGGGCCGGTGCTTTCGGATTCCGGGGGGTATCAAGTATTTTCCCTCATCCACAAGAATCCGGAGATGGGGAAAATCACCGAGGATGGTGCGGAATTCAAATCGATATTCGATGGATCGAAACATCTCCTCACGCCGGAACGTGCGATCCAGATCCAGTTCGACCTCGGTGTCGATATGATGGTGTGCCTCGATGATCCTCGGCCGAATGACGCACCCGAAGAAGAGGTGGCATCCGCAGTAGAACGGACACTTCGTTGGGCTGCTCGGTGCAAAGCTGAATTTGAAAAGCAGGTGAAGGAACGAGGGATGGATGATATGTCCCGACCACTTCTTTTTAGTGTAGTACAGGGAGGTATGTTCGTCCCGCTCCGCAAGAAGTGTGCTGAAGGACTCTCGGAAATCGGTTTCGACGGATACGGATTCGGCGGGCGGCATATCGATGAAGAGGGGAATTTTCTCGAGGAAATACTCGAAAAGACGGCATCGTTCATTCCGGAAGGGAGTATTCGTTTCGCGCTCGGTATCGGGACGCCATCGGATATCGTCCGTTGTCATGCACTTGGCTGGGATATGTTCGACTGTGTGATTCCGACGCGGGAAGGAAGACACGGTCGATTGTTCGTCTTTGACGAAAGAATATGGAATATGGAATATGGAATATGGAAAAAGAATCGAGATATATCTGTAAATCAATATTCAACATTCAATATTCAACATTCTTCGTCGGATTTTTATTCTACTATCAATATTGTGAATGAGCAGTTCAAAGAGGATTTCACGTCGGTGGATCCGAATTGCGATTGCGAGCTCTGCACGAAGTATACGAGAGGCTATCTGAAGCATCTTTTCAGGGTGGCTGATCCGCTGGCAGGACGGCTTGCTTCGGTTCATAATCTCCGATTTTATGCACGCCTGATGGAGCGGCTTCGCTTGCAATAACAATATTTTTTGAAGAAAAAAGCCGCGAGCAGGTTTGCACGCGGCGGGTGGCATCAGCCACAGTTCAGAAGTCATCGATGAAACCCCGTTCATGGAGTAGGCCGATAATGCGAGACTTTTCATCTG
>JAUPWD010000004.1 GCA_030916685.1 Patescibacteria group bacterium | reverse complement strand
TCGTATTCTCTTTCCAATTCAAATTCTTCGCATCATATACCGGATCGGTCGCGAAGAAAAAAAGATTCTGTTCACCGACATCGGAAAGTTTCGTGAGTCGTTCCCGCTCGATTGTTAGAACCCGCTTCAGATATTCTTCCGTCTGCATGTCGGACGGCGCATTCCAAATCAACTCTTTTTCCAGAAATTTTCCATCATCGATTCGCCTATATAACTCATCCACCGGCATCTTCTTGATATACTCGCCATTCAGCCAATCGAGTTTCTTCCGATCGAAGACGGCACCGGCCTTGTGTACATTTGACAACTCAAATTGCTCGACAAGCTCATCGAGTGTAAATATTTCCTGCGTCGTCCCCTGCCCCGGATTCCAACCGAGGAGTGCGACGAAATTCACCAGCGCTTCCTCGAGATATCCGTCACCCAAATAATCTTCCGCGGCCACATCGCCCTGACGCTTGGAAAGCTTGGACTTGTCGGCATTGAGAAGGAGTGGAAGATGCGCAAATTCTGGTGCATCCCAACCAAAAGCTTCATACAGGAGAATATGCTTCGGTGTCGACGAAACCCATTCCTCACCCCGGATCACCTGCGTGATATGCATCAGATGATCATCGACGACATTCGCCAAGTGATACGTCGGAAAGCCATCGGACTTCATGAGCACCTGATCATCCACATCTTTCACGTTGAATTTCACTTCACCACGGACGAGGTCAGTAAATACGACATCCCCTCTTTCTGCCAAAACATTCAAGCGAATCACAAATGGCTCGCCCGCTTCTTTCCGCTTGGAAATTTCTTCATCTGAAAGCAAGAGACACTGCCTGTCATACTTCGGCGCCTGTTTATTCTTCATCTGCTCCGTCCGCATCGCCTCGAGCCGTTCGGTCGTACAGAAACAATGATAGGCTTTTCTCTTCGCCACCAATTCGTCGGCATATTTCCGATAGAGTTCCAAACGCTCCGACTGGATATATGGACCCACGTCGCCTTTCTGTACAAGATGGCCATTCTCGAGAAACACACCCTCATCACGTTTCATTCCCATCCGATCAAGCGAAGAAACGAGACTTTCGATCGCCCCCTCAACGAAACGCGACCGGTCAGTATCCTCGATCCGCAGGATGAATTCCCCACCATGCTTCTTCGCGAAGAGATAATTATAGAGTGCCGACCGCAACCCTCCGACATGAAGATATCCCGTCGGCGATGGCGCGAAACGAACCCGAATTTTTTCAGACATACAAGTTTACTACGAGAATTATGGCTTCAGTATGGCACTTTTTAGAACTTTAAACAAGAAAACGGCTGTGGCATTCCAAATGCGAATGATACGTGATGGCTGGCATATCAAACGCCAGAGCCATTCAAGACCGATATCACGCAACCATTTCGGGGCGCGTTTTTGTTTGCCGGTGAGATAATCAAAGGCACCGCCGACACCCATTCCTATTCTTAACTCCGAAGTTTCGTCTTTAAATTTGGCGAGAAATAATTCTTGTGCTGGAGCTCCGAAATTACACAAGATAATTGCAGATTTCAGATTTTTGATTGAAGATTGAAATTCTGCAATCTGAAATCTGCAATCTGCAATATTAATATTTAATCCATCAATTTTTATATTTGGATACATCTTTAATATAACATCCCTCACTTCCTCATACGAACTCAGTCCATCGGCACGAACAGCAAGATATACTGAAAGCTTTTTTTCATTGGCTATTTTCAAAACTTCTTCCATGAGATCTGCGCCCGGGAACCGGCACTTCAATTTCTCTCCAGAGAAAAATGTGACGAGTGAAATGCCGATACCATCCGCCACGCGCAAATCGCAACTATTCAAAGCACTCATGAATTCCGGATTCCGATCCGCTTCCACAAGGAATTCTGGATTCACCGTCGCTATCTGGTGAAATTTCGGCTCATCGAGAAATTGCTTCACGCGATCAAGTATTTCTGTTCGAGAAAGATTGTCAACTTCAGAACCTAAGATCTTCATAGTTTTTTTGATTGCGGTCATATTGATAAATGCTCTGGCGCGACTTTACGATGAAAAGCATGGTCTTTTTTCTGAAAAAGTTTTCAGCGTAACGTCAGTTTTTCTTCGCCGGAAGAAAAACAGCGACAGAACATTCATCAATATGAAAAACCTACAGCAAAGGGAATTCTGCCAAGGGAATGAACTTTCGTTTGCCATTCTCAGAGACACTCTCGAAAAGCGTCACGCTTCCGACGGACTCGGCGAGATTGACCGTCTCATGGATATCCGGCCGCTCCGGAAGATTCGCCCAACGAGTGCGCAATACCCGACCGAGCGTGATATGCGGTACGAATGTCTTGTATTCAGGATCGAAAGAAGAGAGACATGATTCCATGGCATTTCGAAGCGATGCCAATCCCTCGCTCGGTTCTCCGAGGAGCCAGAGCATCTTCGCCTCATCTCCTCCCTTGGGCGTCAGCTTTATTTCATTGAAAGTGATATCGAAAGATTCCGTCTCCTTCAATGCCTCCGTAATATCTTCACAAATACTCGGCAAATCATCATCCTTCACTAGGCCGAGGAATGCTAAAGTCACATGGAAATTCTCCTCCTTTCCGAAACGGATCGGGAGGTGCTGCCAGGTTTCCATCTTCCGCATCAATCGCTTTCCGAAAGACTGCGAAATGGGGATGCCCACGAATACTCTTCGATAATGCATATTCTGATTCTTAGTAACTGATCGCGCAATTATTCGCTGAATAGTCTAAAATTACCCTAAAAGAAGCCAAAAGTCAACCCGCACACCAAATATGCGCAGCGCCAAAGGCGCAAAGAAACTCATTGCCAACCAAAATTTCTTTTAATATAATCACGCTCTCACTATCAACATGCATCCTCAAACGCATAATTGATGTGCGGGTCAACCCCGCACTTATTCCGTATTGGTCCGTGTATAGTCCGCATAGGTCCGCATAATGCTACAATAGAGTCATGACGGAAAAAAATACGATAAAATATGCCATAGAGGTCGTCCCGATCATCCCGCTTCCACTTCAACGCGCATCGTCTTTCACGTACGAATATCCAGAGCCTATCGGACTCGGATCACTCGTCCGTGTCCCCTTCGTGAAACGCTCCATCCAGGGTGTCGTCATCGGATCAAGCGAGATGAAGAGTCCTCTCCCCTTCAAGACGCGCGCCGTCAGCGCCATCATCGCGCCATCATTTCTCACACAGACGCAGCTCGCTCTCGCGGAATGGATCGGAGTGGAGTATCTCACACCGCTCGGCCTCGTCCTGAAGCATGCCCTCCCCAAACAGGTCGCCGAACGCAAGAAAAAAGAAATCAAAAACATTCCTTGTATCGAAATTCCGAAACCATCTGTCTCGCAGAAGAAACTCGCCACCACACTTGTGGAAACGACCCAAAGCCATTACCTTCCGAAATCATCCGAAGAAAAAAACACCGTTTTCCTGATACTCGCGAAAAAAACGATTGCGGCGAAAAAACAGATACTCCTTCTCGTGCCAGACATATTGCTCGCTCATGAGCTTTTCGGAGAATACCGAAAATATTTCGAGACCGGGGCGGTCGCCCTCATCACGAGCGACGTCTCAGATGGCATTTACTCTACCTATTGGGAGGCGATTCGGAATGGAGATGTGCATATCATCATCGGCACGAGACAAGCGCTCTTCGCACCGTTTCAGAATCTAGAGACTGTCCTCCTCGACTTCGATTCGCATGACGGATACAAGCAATGGGACATGATGCCCCGCTATGAAGGTCATGCCGTCGCAGAGAAACTCGCAACGCTTCATAAGGCAAATCTCATCACGGTATCGCCGACACAGATGCTTCGGAACTTTTTCGGACGAGAGAAAAAAAATATACCGATCCATGGAGAGAGCATCTTCGATGACAAGCAAGCGAGGAGTCGTATCATCCTCTCTGATCTCAAGCTCGATCGCTACAAGAAAAATTTCTCGCCATTCTCGCTCCTTACCATCGAACACGTACGGGAGTCACTTCGAAAAGGAGAACAAATCCTCCTCATCGTGAATCGCCAGGGCACGAGCATCTTCTCTGTCTGTGAACGGTGTAAGAACGTCCTCCGTTGTCCAGAGTGTGAGCGAGCGCTCGTCGGAACGGACAAAGGGAGTTATCGCTGTCTTCATTGTTCCTATCACACCAAAGAATTCCCATCCTGCCCGGATTGCCGTGGGATCAATTTCAAGAACATGGGTTTCGGGACCGAAAAATTAGAACGAGAGCTGAAACGGCTCTTCCCGTATTCGATCATACGCCGCATGGATGCGACTTCTCGCCGACTGAAACAAAACCAGACAGATATCCTCGCCGAAGCGCATTCGGGAAAAACGAATATTCTGATCGGCACCGAAGCCGCACTCCTCGCTCCGCACCTCCCGAAACTCGGACTCGTCGCCCTCCTCGACGGAGACAATGCACTCCGATTCCCCGACTATCAGGCCGAAGAAAGACTTCTCCGCAGTCTCGCTATCGCTCTCTCCCGCGTGAGCGCGAAGGGAAACCTCATCATCCAAACCTTTCATTCCGAACATCCTATCTTCCAATCACTCACCACCGGAACGACACGATCGATCATCGATACGCTCAAACAGGATCGGGAAATGTTCGCCTATCCCCCATATGGCGCACTTATCAAGTGCTCATGGAGCGACACCGATGAGAGAAAAGTCGAAAGAGAAATGGAGCGGGCGATATCATTTCTTAAAACGCCAACAGGAGAAAAAGAATCCCTCATCGTAAGCGAGCAGGTCATTCCGCTTATTCCGAAGGTACGGGGAAAATATACACGCTTCATCGTGATTCGCGTGAGAGGTCTTCTGATACCGGAAAGTCTCCGCCATAATCTCGCAAAACTCGCTTCCCTTGGCTTTACTATCGACCGGAATCCCCTTTCTCTTTCCTGAAATATCGATTATACTGAGCTCATGAACTATTCCATCATCACGGGCGCCGAGAGTGACATTCTCCGCAAAAAAGCCCTTCCCATCGAAAATCCATCCGCTCCCGCCATACAGGAGCTCATTTCCGATATGTGGATCGCCATGCACGAAGCCGACGGACTCGGGCTTGCAGCACCACAAATCGGTGTATCCCTTCGATTGGCTGTCATCGAGATAAACGGCGAAAAGATTGTTTTCATCAACCCGACGCTTACCGGCCATGAGGAAGATCGCATTCTCTTCGAGGAAGGCTGTCTCTCGCTCCCCGGACAATTCCTTTCCATCGAACGATACGAAACCGTCACCGTCGACTATCAGGATGAACACGGAACGAGCCAAAGTCTCACCACAAGCGGACTGCTTGCCATCGCTATCCAACACGAAATCGATCATCTCGATGGCATCCTCATCGTCGATCGTTACGATGAAAGTTTACTCAAACATTACGCTCTTTAGTTATGCCCTTTAGCTTCATCAAGAAAAACATTTTTTCAAGTCCAAAAATCCGGGTTGTCTTCATGGGAACGCCCGATTTCGCAGCCTCCTTTCTGCAGGCGCTGATCCAAAACGAATACCATGTCATTTCCGTTTTCACCCAGCCAGACAAACCCCAAGGACGTGATCAGGAAACTGTTTTCTCGCCCGTCAAGACGATCGCCGTCGCAAACAAAATACCGGTCGAACAACCACTGAAGATCACCGAAACGGAGATCGAGAAACTGAAAGCAATGAAGCCCGATCTCATCATCGTCGCCGCCTACGGAAGAATTCTCCCGAAAGCATTCCTCGACGTTCCTGGGTTCGGCTGCATCAATGTCCATCCATCACTTCTCCCGAAATATCGCGGAGCCTCGCCGATACAAAATGCAATCCTCAAC
>JAUPWD010000043.1 GCA_030916685.1 Patescibacteria group bacterium | reverse complement strand
TTCACATCGGATGACTTGCGTGAAGGATTGACCGCGGTTATCAGCGTGAAGCTCGCCAATCCGCAATTCGAAGGTCAGACCAAGGCCAAACTAGGCAATGCCGAAGTGCGTGGTATCGTCTCATCCGTTGTGGCTGAGGGACTCCAGGAATATCTCGAAACTCATCCACAGGATGCGAAGGCGATTCTCGAAAAGTGTCTTCTCACGGTGCGTGCCCGTATCGCCGCGCGTGCTGCGAAGGATGCAGTGATCCGAAAGGGTGCGCTCGAAGGCATGACTCTCCCAGGAAAGCTCGCTGACTGCTCGACCCGTGATACGGCCAAGTCAGAGCTCTACATCGTAGAGGGAGACTCCGCAGGTGGCTCGGCCAAGCAGGGACGAAACCGTGAATTTCAGGCGATTCTCCCGCTTCGTGGAAAACTCGTGAACGTCGAGAAGACGACTATCGACAAGGTAGTGAAGTCAGATACTTTGAAGCCGATCATCATCGCGCTCGGCGTGGGGATTGGTGAAAGTTTCGATCTCTCTCGTTTGCGATATGGGAAAATCATCATCATGGCAGATGCCGACGTCGATGGTTCTCATATCCGTACGCTTCTCCTGACATTTTTCTATCGTTACTACGAGGATCTCGTGACGCAGGGGCATATCTATATCGCTCAGCCACCACTTTATCGTCTGCAGAAAGGCAAGGATGTGCGGTATTGCTACACCGAGGAAGAGAAGTTGAAAATCATCGAGGACATGAAAGCTATCATGGCGGCGAAGGCCAAGGAGAAAGAGGGGAAGAAAAAAGTTGTGGAGAACACAGTTGATGAAAGCGAGACTCCGACGGAAGAGATGACTGATGGAGCCGTGAACGTCGCGGGGATTTCCATTCAGCGATACAAGGGTCTCGGAGAAATGAACCCGGAACAGCTCTGGGAAACCACGATGAATCCAGATCATCGGCTCATGCTTCAGGTGACGCTCGAGGATGCGGAGGAGGCTGATAGTACTTTCGATATTCTCATGGGAAATGAAGTGGCACCACGTCGCCGTTTCATCCAGACCCATGCCAAGACCGTGAAGAACTTGGATATTTAAAGAAAATATTTTTGCCTAAGCGGACGCACCGCCCGCAGGTGGAACGACCGCTCTCGCAATACGCAGGAGCGGTCATTCCGCTTTTTGAGCGGTGTGACCGCTTATCTCCAATATATGAATACCGATCTTTACCGAAAACTGATGGCCTGGCGCAATGACCAGGCGAAACGCGAGGGAGTGGAGACCTATCGCGTGTTTCCGAACGCAACGCTCGAGGCTATCGCAACGAGCTTTCCGAAGAATAAGGAAGAAATGCTCTGTATCAAGGGGTTGAAGGATGCGAAGTTCGGGAGGTATGGACAGATGCTCCTTCAGATCATTGCAGAGAATGGAGGTCAATCAAAGGATAATGCTGAAGAAGAGGCTTCTGATATCAAATATCAAATATCTAGTATCGAGGAATCAGCTTCCGATGACCCTCTCTCCGTCTCTCAGTTTCTCGATGCGCTCAATCTTGGGTTGTCGGGAATGGCGGCACGGATAAAAGGCGAAGTATCGAGCGTGGATATCCGTGATCGCGTCGTCTATTTCTCGATCAAAGACTCACAGGATGAGAGTCTCGTGAGTTGTCTCATATTCCGCTCACAGTATCAGATTTCCGGAGTGAATCTCGCGGTAGGCGATGAAATCATCATCGATGGTGCGCCGGAGATTTACAAGCCGAATGGGCGATTGTCGATTAAGGTGAATATGATTGAGCTCGCCGGTGAAGGAGCTCTCAAGAAGGCTTATGACGAGCTTTTCCGGAAGCTGGAAACGGAAGGTCTGATGAGGGCGGAAAAGAAAAGAGTTCTGCCAGAATTTCCGTCGCGTATCGCACTCATCACCTCCGAGCAGGGTGCGGCGATTGGCGACTTTACAATGAATCTCGGACAGATTGGATTGAAAGTCGATTTCTACAAGGCGAGCGTCGAGGGGAAGAAGGCAGTGTTCGAGATTCTCGCTGCACTCCGTTTTTTCAATCGGCATGCGGAGAAGTATGATCTCCTTGTGGTGATTCGTGGTGGTGGAAGCTTCGAGAGTCTGCAGGCATTCAATAATGAGATGCTCGTTCGCGAAGTCGCGAATTCAAATATCCCGACGCTCCTCGGCGTAGGTCATGAAAAAGACGTGACACTCGCCGCGCTTGTTGCAGATATGATGGTATCAACTCCGACGGCGACCGCACGAACAATCCGCGAACCGTTCGAGCGAGCGAGGCAGGTGGTGGGACATGCACAGACGCTTCTATTCGAGCGATTTGGTCGGGATCTTTCAGAAAAATATGTCGCACTGTCGAAAGCTGAGCAGGTTATCGAGCTTGTCTTTCCGAAACTTCGCGAGCGCTTTGAACGCGCGGAGCAACAGCTTTTTCGATCATTGGATCAGATACGATTCATGATAGAGCGAACAAAAAATAACCTCATTACATCCGAAGGAGTAGTATTCTCAGGATTTGAACGACTGAGCGAGGTCACCTCACAAATGCTCAAGCGCATGGAAGAAAAACTTCGTGAATACGATCCGAATCGGGCGCTTGCTTTGGGGTATAGCCTGGTGCGATTACAGAAGGGGCTCGTGAGGAGTATCGGCCAGGTGAAGCAAGGCGATAGACTCGATATTTCCTTGAAAGATGGTACGATTGAGACAGAAGTCAGAAAAATCCTTTAACTCCAATATCTAATATCTAATATCCTTTCTTAATTATATGAAAAATCCATCATTGTCGGAATCGCTGAAGAAGCTTGAGGCCATCACGGAGTGGTTCGAGAGTCAGGAGGAAATCGATGTCGAGAAGGCACTTGAAAAAGTGAAGGAAGGTGTCGCTCTCATCAAGGAAAGCAAGACCCGCTTGAAGGAGGTGGAGAATGAATTCGAAGTGGTAAAGAAAGAGCTCGAAAAAGACCCAGTTGCATGATATACTGGAGGAGAAAAATACCTATCTGCCGGCAGGCAGGCAAATAAAAACAGATATGAAACATTTCTCGAAAGATATTTCCATCGTGATCGGTGGAGCGGCGGGGCAGGGCGTGCAGACCGTGGAGACGATGCTCATGACGGTACTCAAGTCCGCGGGGTACCAGGTGTTTTCGTCGAAGGAATACATGTCACGCATCCGTGGGGGATCGAATTCGACGGAAATCCGCATCACGAATGATGGCGTCCGTTCGTATACCCGTCATATCGATATTCTCTTCGCTTTGGATAAGGAAGTCATTCCGCATTTGGAGGATCGGATTACGGAGAAGACGGTCATACTTGGAGAGAAGGGCATAGTGAAGTCAGTACATCATGTGGTTGATGTGCCCCTTTCGAAATTGACGGGTGAGATAGGAAATCCGATTTATGCGGGGACGATTGCTGCTGGTGTCATATTGGGCTTTCTGAAAGCTCCGAAAGAAGCATTTGAGAGTTTCCTTCAGAGTCGATTTCTTCGTAAGGGCGAGGAGGTTGTGAAGAAAAATTTGGAAGCCGCGGAGAAGGGGTATGCGCTCGGCGGGCATTTGGCCTACTCGGAGGGTATCGAAATCACTTTGAAGAAAAATAAGACAAAGAAGGCGCTGATGCTTTCGGGCGATCAGGCATTGGGCTTGGGCGTGCTCGCTGCGGGATGTAATTTCATCTCATCATATCCGATGTCGCCGGGAACCGGACTCCTGACATTTCTCGCGGAGCAGGGTGGGCCACTTGGCGTCGTGATTGATCAGGCGGAGGATGAAATCGCGGCCATCAATATGTGTCTCGGCGCCTGGTATGCCGGCGGGAGAGCTATCGTCACGACTTCCGGTGGGGGATTCGCGCTCATGTGCGAGGGAGTGAGTCTCGCTGGAATGATTGAGACACCGGCGGTGATTCATATCGGTATGCGTCCGGGGCCGGCGACTGGGCTCCCGACTCGGACGGAGCAGGGAGATTTGAATTTGGTTCTGTATTCCGGTCATGGTGAATTTCCTCGAGCGATATTCATCCCGGGCGATCAGGAAGAAGCCTTTCTGTGTGCGCAACAGGCCTTCGAAATGGCGAACAAGTATCAGTCGCCGGTATTCATCCTGACTGATCAATATCTCTTGGATTCCGTCGCACTAATCGAGGAGTCCGATCTGAAGCGCCTTCCGATCAATGCTCATATCGCTGAGACGAAAGAGGAATATGTACGGTATTCATTGAAAGCGGATGGGGGTGTATCTCCACGGGGAATTCCAGGATATGGGAAGGGCATGGTATCCGTCGATAGCGATGAGCATGATGAAGCGGGACATATCACGGAGAGCTTTATCTTGCGCAAACAAATGATGGACAAGCGATTGAAGAAGCTGGAAGGATTGACCGAGGAGGCTTTGGCGCCGACATTTCTCGGCGATGAGAAAGCCTATGAAACCCTCTTGGTCTGCTTTGGATCCAATAAGGGTGTCGTGACTGAGTTTGTCGGAAAAGGCGATGAAAAAGTAGCGATGCTCCATTTCGCACAGGTGTACCCGATCGCTCCGAGCGCGTTGAAATATTTCAAAAAAGGAAAGAAGATCGTGGTCATCGAAAACAATGCCACGGGTCAATTCGCCGATCTTCTCGAGAAGGAACTCCATATAAAAATCAATCAGCGAATCCTGAAATACATCGGGGAGCCCTTCTCTTGTGAAGAAATCGCAAGAGAAATATCTAATTCCTAATATCTAATCCCCAATAAAAATCCAAAAATTTGATATTATATCATTTGAAATTGTTTAGAAATTAGAAATTGGTAATTAGAAATTTATTTTTTATGATTGATCAGAAAAAATTCGATATGCCTCATGATACGGACATGGCCTGGTGTCCGGGCTGTGGGAATTTCCCGATTTTAAATATCCTGAAAACGGCGCTTTCCGAGCTCGGACATTCTCCGGAGGAGATCGTGCTCGTGTCGGGTATCGGCCAGGCTGCCAAGACGCCTCACTATGTGAAGACACATGTATTCAATGGTTTGCATGGACGTTCGCTTCCTGCAGCGACGGCGATCAAGCTCTCCAATCCGTCGCTTACGGTGATCGCAGAATCCGGTGACGGCGATACGTACGGCGAGGGTGGCAATCATTTCATGCATACAATCCGCCGCAATCCGGGAATCGTGAATATCGTCCATAACAATATGGTATATGGCCTGACGAAGGGGCAGGCCTCACCGACTTCACAGAAGGGTATGCAGACGCCGGTACAGACGAATGGTGTTGTTATGGAGCCGTTCAATCCGATCGCGACCGCTATCACGCTCGGCGCATCATTCGTCGCGCGAGCGAATGCCGGCAATGTCGCTCAGGCAATCGAGATTTTCAAACAGGCACTTGAATGGAAGCACGGGTATGCTCTCATTGATGTCTTTCAGCCGTGCGTCGTTTTTAATAAGATCAATACCTATCAGTGGTTCAGCGGGAATACCTATCTGCTCGATCCGGCATCTCATGACTCGACCGATCGGATGAGGGCCCTCGAACTCGCGTTTCAGACCGAGAAGATGCCGCTCGGAGTTATCTATACGAATCCAGAGAGAGAGCCGTATGAGACGCTCGTGCGTTCGACGGATACCCCGCTTCACAAGCAGTCCTTCGATGAGCAGTCTTTTTCCGAATTGCTCCAATCTTTCGTGTAATGGGTTCCATCTACTATTCGAGACGACCACCCTCTTGCACAACCCCCTCGGGGGGGGGTATCATAGAAGAAAGAATTGAAAGTGTGCAAGCAGTCAGATCAAACGAAAAAAGAACAAAGAAAAATATGAAGAAATTTTTGATAGTAGCTTGCTTGTCCTTCTTTTTCTCATTCTATCCAGCTCTCGCTGCACCCGGAGATATTGAAGGGTGGGCATGGGGCGGTGGTGTCACCGTGAATCCAGCCGGATTTGGCGGTATCGGTTGGATCAGTATGAGCAGTGCAAATTGTGACACTGATGGCAATGGATTGATTGATAATGCTCTCTGCGGTGTAGTTGGCACGCCCACTCCTTCGTACACCGTCAATATTCCGACGACCAATGGCAATCTCTCTGGATATGCTTGGAGTGAATACTACGGATGGATCAGTTTTAATGCTTCTGACGTAACGGGTTGTCCGAGTGGGTCATGTGTCGCACAGAGGGTGGGGGACAATATTACTGGATGGGCGCGTATCCTCTCGATTAGAGATGCGGGATTGAATGCTGGTGGATGGCAGGGCTGGGTGAGTCTGTCTGGTAGTGGATATGGATTGCAGATTTCTCGCATGAATAAGACAGGAGCTGTTCCGACGTATGCCTATTCGGATGAGCTTGGATGGATCGATT
>JAUPWD010000042.1 GCA_030916685.1 Patescibacteria group bacterium | reverse complement strand
GGCATTCCGCTCTATCGATATATCGAGAAATTGGCCGGGAAAAAAATATCTTCCCATTTCCCCGTGCCGATGTTTAATGTTCTCAATGGAGGGAAACACAGTGACTCCGGACTTTCCGTGCAGGAATTCAAGATTGTCCCGTATGGCGTGCAATCCTACAAAGAACAATACCGCGCCGGAAGCGAGATTTTCCATACCCTGAAAAAAATCCTGACAAAAAATAACTTGAGCGTCGGTGTCGGTGATGAAGGTGGATTTGCACCGCATCTCGAAAGTCACGCACAAGCACTCGAACTTCTGAATCAGGCGATTACTGAGGCTGGCTACAAACTCGGTGAGGCGGTTGGTATCGGTCTCGATGTCGCCGCAAGCTCTTTCTACGATGAAGCTGAACATTGCTACGCGCTCAAGCCGGAAAACGTCTCTCTCTCCAAGGAAAGTCTCGTCAATCTCTATCGGGAATGGATCCAAAAATACTCCATTGTTTCGGTTGAAGACGGTCTCGAGGAGGGTGACTGGGAAGGTTGGGGAATGATGAAAGAAAAACTCGAAAAAGAAGCAACATCCTGGAAAGAGAAGGTGATGCTCATCGGAGATGATCTCCTCGTCACCAACGTGAAGCGAGTCGAGCAGGCAATCGATACCAATGCTTGTAATGCAGTACTTATCAAAGTGAATCAAATCGGAACACTCTCGGAAACGCTTGCCTGCATGAAGCTCGCCAGAGAGAACGATATGAAGACAGTCATATCCCACCGCTCCGGCGAAACGACCGATGATTTCATCGCTGATCTCGCTGTCGGTGCGAGCGCCAATTTCATCAAAACGGGTTCACTTTCCCGCGGAGAGCGCATCACCAAGTACAATCGTCTCCTCTCGATTGCCGAAGAACTTGGAGAAGGAAGATAGATAAAATCTATCCGCCTCCGTCAGTTGACGGATGGCGGATCAAATGTCAAAACAAAATTCATGTCTGATTCAAAAAAAGTGAAAGTACTCTGCGTCGGATCGACCAGCCAGGATATCTTTTTCCCGACGGATGAATACACTGTTCTCGAAACACCAGAAGACATCCTCTCGAAAAGCAAGGCTCTCTTCGAGGTGGGTGGGAAATTCCGCGTGGCGGATCGCTTCGAAGCGGTCGGTGGCGTCGCGGCGAATATCAGTGTCGGCCTCGGGAGACAAGGCGTCGGAGTGGCTTGTTATAGCTCTATCGGTGATGATCAGATGGGGGATTGGTGTATCGCAGAACTTGAAAAAAATAATGTCGATACCTCTTTCATTACCCGCCAAAAAAATACCAAGACCGATCTCTCTGCTATCGTCGTACTCATGAAATCAGGGGAGCGCATCATTTTTCATAATCGTGATGCTAATGAACTCCTCTCTGTAGATGAGTCGAAACTCGCGGATACGGAATGGATTTTCATCTCAGCTCTCAATGGCGCATGGAGAGAAAATCTAAAGCACATCCTCCGCGTCGTACAGGAAAAACCGATCAAACTTGCTATCAATCCGGGACAACATAATCTCCGAGAAGATCCTGCGCTCATCCTGGAAGTAATCAGACATACATCCTTTCTCGCTCTGAATAAAGATGAGGCTATCGAACTCCTCCTTGCTTCCGATCTCCTCACCGAAACCGAAAAGCAAGAGAAGATCGACGATGAAGAGACTCTTCTCTTCGCTCTCCATCGGGCAGGAGCTAAAATCATAACACTGACCGATGGCGCCCGCGGTGGATGGATTTCTGATGGACATTCTCTCTGCCACGCGCCCATCCTTCCAAATATACAATCCGTCGATATGACCGGTGCAGGTGATGCTTTCGCGAGCGCGTCTTTCGGCGCCCTGATCTCCGGACTGCCACTCGAGACAGCGCTTCGCTACGGTATCGGCAACGGTGGAAGCGTCGTGAAGCACTACGGAGCCATCGACGGACTGCTCTCTCAATCCGAACTGGAGATACTCACGAAAAATCTGAGGATAGAAAAAATACGATAGTCGAAACAAATCTTCTATCATTATTATCTCATTCCGGTCTTTAAACCGGAATTTTGATTTTTCCCTATTCTACATTCAATATTCTATATTCCATTCTCTCGTGGTATAATGTGAGAAAAGATACAACGTATTTATGGGAGTTTTTTCATCGCTTTTCAAGGATACCTCTTCGCATTACCACCTGGCTCTCGATATCGGAACCGAGGTGGTGAAAGCGCTTGTTTTCGCTGTCGATGAAGAGAATGGACAAGCGGTCGTCCTCGGCGTCGGTCGGGTCGCCCAGCGTGCCGGCAATATGCAAAGCGGTGCGGTATCGGATATCAGTGGCGTTATCGAATCTTCGAGAGAGGCGATAAAGATCGCCCAAGAAAAAAGTCACGTCAAAAAAATCACCAAAAGCATCATCGGTATCGCTGGCGAACTCGTGAAAGGAACGACCACGACCGTCCATTATGAACGGGTCAATCCGGAAATCCGAATCGGTACGAGCGAACTGAAGACCATCATCGGCAAGGTCCAGGAGAAAGCCTTCGAGCGGATCAAGCGCCAGCTCGCCTGGGAAACCGGACAGGAGGGGATCGAGATCAAACTCATCAACGCCTCTCTCGTCGATGTGAGAATC
>JAUPWD010000041.1 GCA_030916685.1 Patescibacteria group bacterium | reverse complement strand
TGGAAAAGGGTTATTTCAATAAGCAAACGAGGCGAACTTCCGGATAATCCGGGCGTGTATTTCTTCCTGTCCAATGAATTGGAAATCCTCTATATCGGCAAGGCGACCTCGCTCCGGGATCGGGTACGGAGTTATTTCTCGACTGATATCCAGGCGACGCGTGGACCGAAGATATCGACCATGCTCGCCAAGGCGACCTCTATCGCCTATCAACCGACCGACTCAGTGCTCGAAGCGCTCCTCCTCGAATCCGAGCGTATCAAGGAACATGCGCCGATCTACAATACCGACCTCAAGGATAACAAGAGTTTCAATTTCGTCATCATGACGGATGAAGAATTCCCACGCGTACTCTCGATACGAGGACGCGAGCTCGCTGAGGGGAAGGCTCCGGGGAAAATCCTTCATCTCTTCGGACCGTTTCCGAATGGGCTCCAGCTTCGCTCTGCGCTAAAAATCGTTCAGAATATTTTTCCGTTCCGCGATAATAAATGCAAGCCAGGGCAGGGGAAACCGTGTTTCAATCGGCAGATCGGACTCTGTCCGGGTGTATGTACGGGAGAAATTTCCAAGCGGGAATACGGATCGATATTGAGAAATATCACGCAGTTTTTCGAAGGGAAGAAGGATATCGTGATGAAACGTCTCGAACGGGAGATGAAAATGAGGGCGAAAAAATTGGAGTTCGAGCGCGCGAATGAGATCAAGAAAACACTCTTCGCTCTGCAGCATATCCAGGATGTGGCACTCATCAGCGAACAAGGAGCAGAGAACAATAAACAGGGAGCGAAAACGATTCGGATCGAAGCACATGACGTAGCACATCTCGCGGGAGGATCCGCGGTCGGTGTGATGACCGTGGTCGAGAATGGCATCGCGGAGAAAAATGCGTATAGGAAATTCCGGCTCAGGCAGGAATATACGGGGAATGACCTATTGGCATTGGAAGAGATTCTCCGACGTCGGCTCGGACACCCGGAATGGCCGCTCCCGGATATCCTCGCAGTGGATGGATCATTTCTCCAGTATGGGGTCGCGGAACGGATTCTCGCCGAGCAGAAACTTATCATTCCGATCGTCGGAATCGTGAAGAATGATCGGCACAAGGCAGAGCGGATCATCGGCGACGCTGGGCTCATCCAGCGCTATACCAAGGAAATTCTCCTTGCCAATGCTGAGGCGCATCGATTCGCCATCACGTATCATCGTAAGCGTCGTGGGAAAGATTTTTTGCCAAAGTGAGACTCTCTCTTGCTTGGTTTGCTCCATCGACTTTTTTCATTTATACTCCCTTTGCCTTTAGTGTCTAATATCAATTATCCAGTATCTATTCTCTATCCCCTCATCCAATTTTTTACAGCGGACGCACCGCTTAAAAAGCGGAGCGACCGTTATAAAAAATCTCTAATATCTAGTATCAATTATCTTTCTTAGGAATATGAAATACTTCGCTCTCAAACCGAAATGGCTGAATGAAATGCCACTCCGACTCGAAATGACCAAGGAACAATTGGAGGAATTGCTCGTGCTCGCGGAGCTCGGGCTTTGGGTGCGCGAATCGGAAGCAGATATACGCGAAGAGCGCGCTGATACTTCTGTTGAAGTGATTGATCATCTCTGGAAACAGGCCGAAGGATTGGGCTTGGCCGATATCACGAAGCGGTGGCATAACAAAGTGGTACCGAAAGAAAGCTTCGTGAAGAATATCGAAAGTGTGATGGAGACTTTTCTCGATGATGAATTCTGGGATCGGCTCGAGACGCGGCTCGGTCAGCGGGACTTCCTTCGTGAAGCGACTCCGGCAGAAATGCATATCGCGGAACTTTCGGGAGATTTCCCGGAAAAAGTAGAGGAGTACTGCGACCGGTGGCATCGTGAATTCGATCGCTTCGGCATCAACCGTCTGACAGTAGAAAAAGAGTAGAAAAGAAAAATCTCCGATGTCGGAGCTTTTTTGCTAATCGTTTCTTTTAAATTTGTTTCGTCGCATGACGTAGAGGGGGCGCTTGATGACTTCCTCGTGGATATTGGCGATGTAGATGGAGATGAGGCCGATGGACATGAGGAGGATACCGACGAGGAACACGATGAAGATGGCGAGATCTTCGGAATCGGAGAAGGTGAGCGCCCAATACCAGTTGAAGAAATATTTCCCGATGAAAATATAGGAACCAGAAATGAAAGAGAGCGTCGTGATGAAAATACCGATGTATCCAGCGACTTTGAGCGGGAAGAGGGAGAGTGACATGAAACTGTGGAGTGCGAGCTTAGCGAGCTTCCAGATACTGTAACTTGCCGTCCCATGGAGTCGGTCATTGGCCTGGAAGGTGTTATACGCTCGTTTGAATCCAAGCCAGTCGATGAGGCCGCGTGTGAGACGCTTGGCTTCGTTAAAGTGATTGAATTCCTCGATGACGACCCGGTCGAGCAGCCGGAAATCGGTCGCGTTGGGGATGATCTTCGTATCGGCGATCTGATTGAGTAGCCAGTAGAAGACTTTCCCTCCCAGGATTTTTATCCAGGAGTCGCTCTTGCTCTTCTCTCGGATGCCGACGACCACTTCGAACCCTTCCTCCCATTTCTTCACGAAATCCGGGATGAGTTCGACGGGATGTTGGAGATCGGCGTCGAGTATCATGCAGGCATCGCCCGAGCAGAGATTGATGCCGGCAGTCGTGGCGATTTCTTTGCCGAAATTCCGTGAGAAATCGATGTATCTGACTCGATCGTCGGTCGCGACGATTTTCCCAATCTCATCGTCGGTATGGTCAGCGCTCCCATCATTGACGAAGATGAGCTCGTATTGATATTTGTTTTCGAGGGACTGAAAAACACCTTTGAATGCATCATAGAAAGGGCGGATGTTCTTTTCCTCATTGTAGGCAGGGACGATGACGGAGAGTGTCTTCATATATTCTCATTATAGAGTCTCTTGCTTCGATTGTCATCAATTTTTCTTCTCCTCGATCTTCACGCTGATGAGGCGGGCGATGAGGGCGGTGGAGAGGATGACGAAGAGGATACCGATGGTACCGATGAAGAAGTCCTTCAGGAACCAGGGCTTGTACTGAGAAATGCGGTCATTCAGTTCGCCGAGATCCTGCCAAAGCGTTGCATTGCGATAGACGGTACGGAGAGAGAGCGACTGATCATTCCGTGGTACGCCGGTGTCTGCATCCATGAGAAGGGATACATCATCATTTTGAATGGTCGTGAAAAATTGGAGGTACTTGCTGGAATGATTTTTTTCTTCAAATGTAAGCAGGAGGCAGTATCGTTTCCCTTTGGAATCCTCGATTCGAAGGAATGCGAAGCGATAGAGATTATCGGAATTGAGGAAAGCGGGAGCGAGCATGCCTTCTCGAATCGTATCGGTGCATGTTTCATCAGCGAGCTTCACTGTAATGGTGTCGCTTTTCTTGAGTCCGGGGGTTCGGAGGAGAAATTGGATAGCTTCGAGATAGTCTCTCTTCGCGGTGAACTGCTGTGAG
>JAUPWD010000040.1 GCA_030916685.1 Patescibacteria group bacterium | reverse complement strand
TCTGACTCCTTTCGTGGTTGAAAAAGAACTTGTATGCCGAGTATAGGCCATGGTGTTAAAGTGTCAATAACTGTTTATAATTAATATGAACACAATATAGATAATGCTTTTATTAAGGTAATTTATATATCAATATTGCATTGACTTTAATTGGATGCAGGAATATCATTTGGATATATGGATGAATTAATGATTCTTCTCACTGATCTCGGACTGACTTCGACCGAAGTGTCGTTGTATCTTTGTGGGCTTGAACGGGATGGTATGGGTGTTCAAGATTTTGGAAAAAAAACGGGCATCAAACGTCCGACGATTTACCATGCGATGGATACGCTCATGGAAAAAGGCCTGGTTGCCGAAAAGAAGGTTGGGAATCGGACGCTCTTTTCCATGTGTCCGCCTGAACAGATTGGGTTCTATATCGCGCGCCAACAAGATCGGCTTCGAATGAAAGAGGCGCAACTTGAGAGGATTATCCCACTTCTTGCCGATAGGCATGAGACCGGAACAGGAGAACCGTTTTCTCTGGTGGAATACCAGGGTATTGAAGGCGTAAAGACGGTTTTCGATACAGCCATCTACTGTCGATCAAAGCGTTGGGATATTATCGCGCCCTTCCAGAATTTTCTGCGGGAGTATGAGCAGGAGTATGCGGAGTATTATCTTCGGGCTCGTGAAAACAACGGTATCGTCGCGCGTTCTCTCTGGGAACGAGGAATGAAAGGGCGAAGGTTGACTGAAAAGGAGATACAGCTTCGTAATCCGCGATTCATGCCGAAAAGCATGGAAAATCGTTTTCGCTCGCTGAGTATCATTTTTGATGATAAGGTAGCGATCATTTCGCCGCTCGAAGGATTGTCTGCCACTTTGATTACTTCCCGAGAAATCAGTAGTATGTTTCGTGCGCTCTTCGACGGTATCTGGGAGGTTTCAGAAAAGTACCGATAAGGGGATCGTTGTATGAAAATCGATTTTCTTGTCATAAGCAGGTAGATAAGGTCGTTGCTTATGAAGACCATCATCGCTATCGGAGGAGGAGAACTGAAGGATCTGGAGACTCTTCCGATCGATCGTGCCATCGTGAAACTTGTGCGAAAGAAGCGTCCGAAAGTGCTTTTCGTCCCCACCGCGAGCAATGATGCTCCCGGGTATTGGGAAACATTCCGATCCGTGTATGGTAATAAGCTCGGTTGCGAGACTGATGTCCTGATTCTTATTCGTGAACAGCTCATGAAGAAACAGATAGAGGAAAAGATTCTTTCGGCCGATATCATCTATGTCGGTGGTGGGAATACGCTTCGTATGCTTCGGGTATGGAAGCGATATGGCGTGGATACGCTGTTGCGAAAAGCGTATGAGAAAGGGATTATCCTTTCGGGATTGAGCGCGGGAGCAATCGCCTGGTTCCGATATGGGTCGAGCGACTCCCGCCGATTCATGAAGAATGGGAAGCAAGTGGAATCTTTTATGCGGGTTTCCGCCCTCGGATTCGTGCCACTCACGGTCAGTCCGCATCATATCCGTGAAAAGACGTTCCGTGATCCTGGTATCAGGGAGATGATGCTGCGGACGCCTGGTGTCGCTCTGGCATTGGATGACTATGCGGCGATCTGCATCCGGGATGACCAGTATGAAATTCTCCGATCGAAAAGGGGTACGGTGATACGGAAGATTTTCCGACAGGGAGGAGAAGTCAGGGAGACGATCTTGAGGGACTCAGGGCTGGTGTCCGAGCTTTCAGTGAGGAGGGGATGATGCCGAAAAGAGTCGTCTGTCGAGGGAATTTGTGTGATCCGATTGATTTACTATGAAGAAATTTTTGAACATCGAATTCGAGAAGGCGGTCCGTTTGCTTGTCCGATCCATGCCTGTGTCCCACGAGGGAACGCGGAAACCCGTGTTGTTTCACGGTATTCGGGTAGGTGTCTTCCTGTATGAAAGGGGGTATTCGCGGGATATCGTTCTGGCGGGGGTGTTGCACGATCTGCTTGAGGATGCCGAGGTGACAGAACAGGAATTGACGGATGCATTCGGTGACAACGTATCGAGACTGGTCCGTGCAAGTACCAAGGATAGATCGATCGAGAATGGATCTGACCGGACAGAAGAGCTTATCCGGCGGTGTATCGAGAATGGGGAGGATGCTCTTATCGTGAAAGCGGCCGATATTCTGGATAGTTTCATGTATTATTCCGGAGAGAAAGATACGGATGAGATCCGGTACTGCCTACGGAATGCGGAGGCTCTTTTTCGGGGGAAACCGGAGAGTTTCAAGGATACGATCTTCGCGGAACTGAAGATGTGGCAGGAGCGTTGCGCGTCTTGAGATTTCCGGACCAGTGGGCATATCGGGAGGGGAGAAGTCCTCTCGAGAAGAGGGATATTTTTTTCTCGGTGTCATCAGTTCAGTTTCCGGTAGAGCTGTTGGAAGATGATCTTTTGGAAATCGGCAAGTGCTCGGTTTTCGATGATGATGCATTGTTCAGTGTTAAGATCGATGAAGGCGACTCTCTCTCCATAGATCACTTGAATGATATTCTGTTCGAAAAGAGTGTCTTTCGGCAGGATGCATTTCACGAATCGTTCCAAGCGGGAGCGTTTCTGGAGCCCGGATTTCGGATTGCTGATGACGAGTCGCTCGAGTCTTTTTTGGTCGCGTCTGATCCGGTAATCGGAAGAGAGGTAACCGTTTACCGTGTCCAGGTCCTTTTCGGAAGTATACCGATAGAAGGTTTCTCCTCGCGGGGTGTGGTCGATGACATCATCGAATGTCGCCCGTATTCCGTCTTGGCCGGAAAGGAAACGGATATTGTCGAGAGCGGATACTTCTTCTTTTGGGAGGGCTTCGAGCACCGTCTTCGCGGCTTCTATCGATATTTCGGAGAATTTTTGGAGGATGCGTCCGGGATCCATTGCCCGGTAACGGATCCGTTTGCCCGCGGTGACGGAAACGACAAATCGGTTCCGGATGAGATCTTCGAGGCCGGCATAAACGGCTGGGCGGTGGATTCTCGCGGAATGCGATATTTCCGCTGCCAGCAGAGGACCTTCTTTTCGGAGCGTCTCGTATACGGAATGAGCGTGTTTCGCCAATCCTATCCTTCGGAAAATGAGTTCGATGTCCATGTATTAAAGTGTACTTTATTTAGTACACTTTTTCAATAGTATCGGACGGGATTGCCGGAACATGATATTTTGAACGCGTTCCGTTCCTTAACAACAAGCGAGGTGTGATATGCAAACGTCGAATCGTCCCGAGAGCAGTCCGTTCGTCCTGGTCTCTTCCCCGGAAATGCGCATGATGGGAAATTCCCTCGAGTGTATTCTCAGGGAGGAATATGGGGTTGACTTTCCGCACTATCCGATCGAGTATACCCGGTTTTCGAATGGGGAAATACTTCCTTATATACCGGAGACCGTCCGTCGGCAGCATGTGCTTTTTCTCCATGCATTGCAGCAACCTGATCCGAACACGGCGTTGGTGAAGTTGCTTTTGGTCAATGACGCTCTGACAAGGGCGTCAGCGGAAGACATTACAATCGTCGTTCCGTATATCGGATACCTTCGTCAAGACCGGAAGGATAAGCCGAGGGTGCCTATTTCTGCCCGGCTGGTGGCCAATCTGATCGAAGCGAGTGGGGATATCCGAAGCATCATCACCATGGATATGCACGCGGAACAGGAGCAGGGTTTTTTCTCCGTTCCGGTCGATAATTTGACGGCAGCTTCCTTGTTCGTCGGGTATCTGGGTGAAAGGTTGCGTTCGGCCGGTAGAAAGGTAATGGCGGTCGCACCGGATTTCGGGGGAGTCGTCCGGACAAGAAGGTTCGCCAAGCAGTTCGGGGATATTCCGGTTGCCATCATCGAGAAACGTCGTCCGAATCCGAACGAATCGGAGATTATTTCGATCATCGGAGAATCGGTCGAGGGAGCATCCGTCGTCATATTTGAGGATATGATCGACACCGGGCGCACCATACTCGGTACAGCAAGGGCCATGAAATCGATGGGCGCGGCGGAGATATACCTTTCCGCCACGCATGGCATATTCAGTGGCAATGCCGAATCGGAATTCGCCCGGGCCGATGTGAAGGTATTCTGTACGGATTCCATTCCTCGGAGCGAAGAATTCCGTAAGAGGAATCCGTGGCTGGAGATTGTGTCGATTGATCGGATGCTGGCGAAGGCCGTATTCGAAGCATCGCTGGTGGGTGGTAGCGTGAGTAAGTGGAATGTCTGACCGAATCATGAAAGGTGGCTGAAATGAATATCAATCTGAAGGATTTTATCGGTGCTGTTCCGGATTTTCCGAAGGAAGGAATACTGTTTCGGGACGTATCTCCGTTGCTTGGGAATCGCAAAGCATTTTCCTGGGTAATTAATCGGATCAGCGACCGATGGAGTGGGAATATCGATGCTATCGCGGCCTTGGATGCCCGTGGATTCATTTTCGGAGGGGCGCTCGCGTATGCATCCGGTACGCCGATGGTCATGCTGAGGAAAAAGGGCAAGCTCCCGGGCGAGACTGAAGGGATTTCCTACGGACTGGAATACGGTTCGGATATCCTCGAGGTGCAGTCAGGTTCCTTTGCATCAGGCTCCCGGGTGCTGGTGATCGACGATCTTTTGGCGACCGGTGGGACGGCAGCGGCGGCTTGTGCTCTCATCGAGCGGCTTGGAGCGGTGGTGGTGGGATGTTCATTCATCGTCGAACTCGCCGATCTTGGTGGGCGACAGGCGTTGAAAGGACGGGAAATCCAGTCATTGGCAAGTTACGGGGAGTCGTGATCGGGTAGGTTCTGGGGTGTCGGACGTCATATGAACGACTGACACCCGTTTTTTTTACTGAAATGAATGGAGAGACCCCATGTGTCATATGATTGTAGGATCAATGAGTAGACACAAGCTTGACGCAGTACGATGGGCTTGTGATCGGATCGGCATGATATCGGCGATCGTGTCGGGTATACGGACGGACTCCGGGCAGAATGAACAGCCGGTCGGTTTCGATGAGACTTTCGATGGAGCATCGGCCCGGGCCCGATCGGTGAAAGACCGGTATCCTGACAGGGTGGCCATCGGTATCGAAAGCGGTATTTTCCGTATCGGGGAGGATGATCCGGTCACCTGCGACATGGCGGTCGTTGTTGTCCTTACAGAACCCGGTGTCCGTATCATGACGACCTCTTCGGCGCTCGTGATTCCTGAGCGGTTCGTGGAGATGGCGGAATCCCGAGGGTTTGGAAACACGACCGTGGGATCGGTCATCGCGAGCGAACTCGGTGGGGATCCCGCCGATCCGCATTCTCTTCTGACTGGTGGTCTCGTGAGCCGGATGGAGACGCTTGCAGACGCGTTGTGTGTCGTTCTGAGACAGGTCCCGATGAGGTGTTGAAGAGGCTGATGAAGGTATGAAAACGGTTTTGGAGGAGGAATGGGTATTATTCCTCCTTTTTTCATGGGCAGATCGAGCCTATGTTTATGAGATGTTCAAAAAAAATCCCCGGGGAGGAAGGTTTTCCCCGGGGTGGTCATATCGCGTCTTGTGG
>JAUPWD010000039.1 GCA_030916685.1 Patescibacteria group bacterium | reverse complement strand
CTCTGGCGATGGTCTTTCACTATCATGCCAAGGGGAGCGCTCGTGGTGGCGTTTTCGGGCTCTTGTTCAATCGCCTGACTTGGTATCATATCGTGAGCGCTTTGAAATACTTTTGGAAATATACAGGGAAACCACTGCCAAATGTTGATGAGCGGAATTGAGCTATTATTAAAGTATCTTGTATGACACAAACCGAAGAGCCGATACATGATACCGGTGCGTCAGTCGCTCCCGTATCAGCACCGAAAACGATGAAGCGAACTTTTGCGCGGGAATTTTTCTTTCTATTCGTTATCGCTCTCGTCGGTGGTGCGGCATATTTCACCGGATTTGAGCGCGGACAAAGTGGCGTCTCTCAGTCGAGTATGTTCCTCGATCCGAGAGAGGCGACTATTTTCGATAAGAACAGTCGTGAAAAGGAATTGGATTTCGGATTGTTTTGGAAGGTATGGGATCTCTTGAAGGAGAAATACGTCGATCATGAAAGTCTGGACGCTCACAAGCTCCTCTATGGAGCCATCAATGGAATGCTCGCGGCGAGCGGCGATCCCTATACGACATTTTTCAATCCGGAAGAGACCAAGGCTTTCGATGAGGAAATATCAGGAAGTTTCGATGGTATCGGGGCGGAGATGGGCATGAAGGATGCGATCCTGACGATCATCGCTCCGCTTGAGGGGATGCCGGCTGAGAAAGCGGGATTTCTCCCGGGCGATAAGGTATTGAAGATAAATGGCGAACCAACGGATACGCTTAGTTTGGATATGGCGGTTTCGAAAATCCGTGGCAAGAAGGGGACAGAAGTAACCCTTACTATCTATCGCGAGGGAGAATCGGAGACTCGAGATATCAAAGTTGTCCGGGATGTCATCAGTGTGAAGAGTGTGCGTACCGAGGATAAGAAAAACGGCATCAGACTTATCCGTATCAGCCGTTTCGGAGAAGATACAAATCAGGGATTTCAGATTGCACTGAAGGAGGTGCTCGCTGCCAAACCAAAGGGGATCGTGCTCGATATGCGGAGCAACCCGGGTGGACTTCTCAATGTTGCGGTCGATATCGCGGGGGAATTCCTTCCGAAGCGATCGGTCGTCGTAATCGAAGAAGGTGCGGAAAAGAAGCGGGAGCAATTGCTCGCTGATGGAAATAACTCCCTGGGTGCCATACCGATCGTCATACTCATCAATGGCGGAAGCGCGAGCGCTTCGGAAATCCTCGCCGGCGCGCTCCGTGACAATCGGAAAGATATCCGGATCGTTGGAGAGACTTCCTTCGGCAAGGGATCCGTCCAGGAACTTATCCCGGTGAACCGAAACACGAAGGTAAAAATTACTGTGGCGCACTGGCTCACGCCGAATGGAGAGCAGATCAACAAGGTTGGTATCAAGCCGGATACCGAGGTTAAGCTCACGGCAAATGATCTAGAGAAGAAAGAGGATCCGCAGATGGATAAAGCAATCGAAATTTTACGGGATTTGCAGAAATAATAGGTGAAAGGAGAATGAGCACTTCCTTGACGAGAGCACTCATTTTTCTATAATGAACGGTATCGGGTAATTTTTTAATACGAATGCCATGAAAAAAATAAATGTCCGTCCGCTCGGAGAAAATGTGCTCATCATGTTTGAAAAGCCGGAATCGAAAACGACATCCGGTATCTATCTCCCGGATACCGCTGCTGGAGAGAAGCCACAACAGGGGAGGGTAGTCGCAATCGGCGAGAGTGAGAAGATTACAGTGAAGGTTGGCGATACGGTCATCTACACCCGTTATGGTGGCACCGAGGTGAAGATCGACGGAACGGAATACCTCATTGTCACGCAAAAAGATCTCCTCGCTGTGATTGGATAGAGTATCACGCTCTTGAAAGAAGAAAAACCCGCCGAGAGCGGGTTTTTTGTTTTGCGAAATTGCGCTCATTTCGGTCTGATGATAGGATATTCGTGAGTTCTTTTGTTTCGCCAAAGAGGGGAGGGACCTGAGATGAGCGACCGAGACAATGCAACAACCCTGATGAGTATCGCGCTTTGCCCTGAATGTGGGAGGCACGCTCACTTCCTGTATGAAGGAGAGCGGATCAGTGGAGAGTTTCTCAGCCAGGAGCAGGGCAAATGCTGTATCAATAGATTTCGGCTGAATCCCGGTATTCCGCAAAGAGAGGTCAATCAATTGATGTGCCAGTTGCAGGAACTCGGGCTTCCCATGGAGATCCCTGATGACATGCAGGATCTTCTTGATTTGGATGGGCGGCTTCTGATGATGGAATCTGCTCTTCCGGGCTTTGATCATGGGGATGTGATCGATAGCCTTCATGAGTTTCTCGCGACGTTCTTTCCGGAGGCTCCGATGACCCTCCAGTAGGCGCAGCATATCGATGCAACAACAAACACCAGGGCTTTCCAATCGGAAGGCCCATTTTTTTTGTAAATTGCAGGAGGGGGTGACGGAATGGTAGTATAAAGAGAGTATTTTTTGAGAATTTTTATGTCTGAATTTCCATCAATTGAATCGATGAAGGTGCCTGTAAAGAAAATGGTCAAGGCGGCTGAAAATGCTTTTTTCAATTATGAGAGAGGGGTGAGTGTCGAGGAGGCATGGAGTGCTCTCGTCGATCCGAATGCCGGGAAGTTTCGGCGAACCCAGGCGGCATTCGCGGTCATCCGGAGTATTGTCCCAGATGTCGTTTTTGAGAAATTGACCGGGCAGCATTATAAGTATCACGATGATGTTCTTCCGATAGATCCAGAAAAATATGTTT
>JAUPWD010000001.1 GCA_030916685.1 Patescibacteria group bacterium | reverse complement strand
GGTCGACCCTGTTTTGAAGGAAAGCGATGATGGCAAATGAAAAGAAAGCAAACAAAAGCACGCCAGCATTCAATCCGTCGAGGCCATCGGTTTCATTTGAGGAAATGGCGGAAAAAAGTATGACAAAAAGAAAGAGTGGAATATACCACCAGCCGATCTGAAAGTCTCCTAGTGCTGGGACATGGATCATGTTCCAGTCTAATTTGGAATAAAACCACCAGGCGCCGATACCGGCGATGAGGAAAAGCCACCAGAAACGAAACGAGAATCGCATGCCCCCGCCCTTGTTCGTCCCACAGCCTCGAACGCTCATGTAATCGTCGAAAAGACCGAGCACGCCTGCTGAAACGAGCGCAGCGAGTGGAAGCCAAGTTTGTGAACGACTCAGGAAGTCGAGTCGGGCAATGAAATTCGTATCAAAAAGAATTGCGATGGAAGGAAAGAGATATTCTGAAGCGAAAGCGAGAATCAACACCGTCGACCAGATGATGACACCACCCATGGTTGGCGTATTCGCTTTCCAGGCATGGAGCGAGCTGACATAAGTGAGTTTGTCCCCCTGGACGGAATTTGATTTGATCTTGATGCCGAAACGGTATTTGTAGAGAATGTGTGTCCAGAGCGGCGTAATGAGAAAGGCGAGGACGAAGGCGAGAAATCCGGTCATGAGTACCTTGAGGACATTCACGACGACCGGAAGCGTTTGAATCTGAGCCAGCTGCATCTCATCTCCCATATATCATATATCACGTATTATATGCCCCTCTCTCCCCTATTATCACTTCTTTTGCGAATACTGTCTATCGATTATTTCCAGTCAAAAGAACCAAAACTCCAGTGAAACATTGAACGGATGCTCTCGAACCTCGTCGTATCATCGAGTACCACGGCGACGACCGGATGTTTCCCGTCCTCATTCGTCGCGGCGGCGAGGAGTGATCGCCCAGCGAGGGGGGTGAACCCGGTCTTCGTACCGAGGAGATTCGGGAATTGTCCAAGGAGCTCGTCGGTATTGAAGATTTCATGCTCGTATTTCCCGTCGATCGAGGTAAAGGTCATCTTTTCGCTGCGCATGATTTCCCAGAGTTCCGGATGTTTCAGTGTTTGGCTTGCGATGATCGCCATGTCATGCGCTGTGGAGTAGCAATCCGTCTCATGTCCGTCAGTCTCGAGTCCCGATGGGGTACAGAAATGAGAATCAGAAAGCCCGAGCTCTTTCGCTCGTGCGTTCATGATCTTGACGAATCCATCGACGCTCCCTCCGATATGCTTTCCGAGTGCGGTTGCAGCATCATTGGCGCTGTTCATGAGCATCGCACGGAGCAGATTGTGTACGGTGACCTGTTCACCGATCTTCATTCGCTCCCCATTGCAGAATCCTGATCGCGGACACCCAATGCGAGTTCCCTCAACGTAAATTTCATCCCCGATAGTCACTGCCGTTTCGAGGTTCTTCACTCGTTCGATTACGATAAGCGAGGTAAGCATTTTCGTGAGCGAAGCTACCTGACGGCGCGTATCGGCATTGTGGTCATAGAGGATTGATCCGGAGTCCGCATCAAGGATGATAGCGGCATGAGCAGATGAAATGGAGAGATTGAGTGCGTATTCTTTCTTGATCGGACGGAAGCTTGAAGCGAGCGATCGATTCTCCTGGAGTACGGGTGTGAGATTCTGGAGCATCTTCTGATCTGCCACCCCCTGTACGGCGGGCGCGGTTTCGGAAATGGCCGGAGATTTCGTTTCTTGAAAACTAAAATAGACGGAGCTCACGGCACCGATCAGAAGAAAGAAAGAAAAAAGAAAAAAAGCGAGACGCATAGGAGATCAGACATTAGATACTAGATATTGGATACTGGATGAGGAGGCACACTTGTATCAGGAGCGACTTCAGGACTCGATGGTGATTCATCTTCCGTAGATACATCTTCGGTGAGAAGTCGGGTGAGACGCTCATCCTGGGAGAGTAGCTCGTATTCGGGTAGCTCCGTTATCTTTCCGACGCCGAGTGTTTTCAGGAAGTCGAAAGTCGGGCGATAGATATACCCGCGTGCATCCAATGGATTCCCCTCTCGTTCGATCAGTCCCCGGATGAGGAGATATCGCAAAGTGAAATTCGAATTGACGCCGCGGATGACGTCAATGTCAGCGCGTGTCACCGGAGCGCGATAGGCGATGACCGCGAGCGTTTCGAGCGCAGCACGACTGAGTCCATCCTGAAGCTCTGTTTCACGGAGTCGCTCGATAGCCTTGGCATTCGAGGGCTTGCTCCCGAGCTGTACTTTCTCTCCGAGGCGGATCAATATGAGACCTGATTCAGATGAATCATAGCGCGCGCTGAGTGCTTCCAGGGCGACATTAACGGTTTCCTTGTCAGTATCGAGCGCTTTCGCCAAACGATCGATGCTGAATGGATCTCCGACTGCGAAGAGGAGCGTTTCGAGTTCTGAGAGAAATTCTGGTTTCATGTCCATATGAATATCGTTTAATCGGTTGAGTTCGTTTTTTCCTCGAGATTTTGAAAATGAATGTCCCCGAATATCTCGCCTTGTTCGGCATGGACGATCCGCTGCTTCACGAGCTCGAGAAGGGCGAGGAATGAGACGATGACATGCACCCGATCCGTTGCGGTGGACACGATTTCCGAAAAAGATTTCTTCACGCGATTTTTGATTGATTCCTGTAGGAGGGTAATCTTTTCTTCGAGTGTTACGATTTCGGCGACGCGCTTCTCTTCTAATATCTCCATCTGAGGGAGTTCACCGAGCACCGATCGGAAGTAGGCTCCCAAATCTTCTTTTGTGAGGTTCTTCGGCGGAAGAAAAACTGAAACCGTATCGAGCATCGATTCCCGAGTCACGGAATAATGTCGTTCCGAAACGAGTACTCCGAGTCGTATCGCCGCCTCTTTGAAGAGTTTATAACGACGGAGTTCTTCTTCGAGATCCCCGATTTCTTCCTCTTCTTCGTCGGTAAACTGAAGAATTGGGAGGAGCGCCTTGGACTTGATGAGTATGAGGCGTGCCGCGATGGAGAGAAACCGTGCGAGATTGTCGAGCGAGATATGCTCTTCCCGAGACAGATATTCGAGATACTGATCCGTCACTCTCGCGAGGCTCACTCGGGTGATATCGAGCTTCTCACGCTCAATGAGAGCGAGCAGAAGCGGAAGCGGCCCCTCAAATTGTTCCAATTGGATATGATATTCCATGAGGCTCTTTCATTCGTGGTACAGAGCCTATTATAACACCTCATGACTCTCTGCGGAATATGGGAAAGTTTGCTCCTGTTCACCTCTGCTGTCCTGAAGCGAAAGACCTACGAAAAAGCTCAGAAAAAATATTCCTGCGGAAACAAAAAAGACTGCATGTAGGGGGAAAAAAATAAGAAATGGAGCGAGTATGACGGCTGCCAGAATATTTGAAACCGGCCGTGCTGTTCGGAAAAATGAGATGATATCGATGTCATTGGCATCAATCTGTTTGTAAAAATACGAATCTCGAAGTACCTCAAGTGTTGCTGCGCCTATGCGACTCATAAAAAGAATTCCTGCCCAAAGCATGACTGAGGGTGATGATACAAATCCAACCACAATAGTGGCGATACAGCTAATGACGATACCAGCTAAAATAAGTTCCTTTTCCCCCATTTTCTTATCGGCAATCCACCCAAGCGGATACTGCAAAAGTACAAATGGGATAAGCATGATTGTGAAAACGGTTCCGATTTCGGACCACTGCATGCCAATTTCACGCAGATAGATTGGCATATAGATCAGCATCACCACATAGAAAAACTCTAAGGCAAATGATATGAGATAAATCCGAGCCAGGTCTTTTTCTTGAAGAATTTTGCGAAGAAGCGAAGGGATGCTTAATCGTACTGGCTGCACCCCCACGCGTGGTTCTTTGCGGAGGAAACAAAGAGTGAAGATAAAGACTAAAGAAAATCCAATAACAAGAAGCGAAAAAATGCCCTCAAAGCCGGATTGATCGATTGTATAAGTCGAAATAAAAGGACCAAAGAGAAATCCAGCACTCAGGATTGTGAGGTGGAGTCCTCTCACTCGACCAGAAACCTGATCGCTCGAATAAGCCTCAATAATGACATCAATCGTGACCCAGATAATGCCCAAGATAAATAGGAGGACTACCAAAAGAAAGGCTCCTGCCCAGGAGACAGGGATCTTCGAAAGGATTCCAGAAAGGAATATGAGGGCCACAAAAGATATCATGAGTACTCGCATCCTCCCGAATTTCTGGAGTATGGACCGGAGGAAAAACAGACTGACGAGGCTCGCAGAATAGGCGATGAGATAGAATATCCCGATCTGATCGCTCCCGATTACCTCAGAAAAATACGATGAGAGTACATACAGACCAGAGGCTTCAGTAATTCCAATGAGGAATGAGAGGAATGAGAGGAAGTGGGTCTTGGATGGGTCAAAGAGTTCAGTATGTGTCATTTTTGTTTTTTTAAATCTTGCCAATTTACTTCAGGCAGCCAGGACGGTATCCTTTGGCGACGGCGTCCTCTGCTGATATGAAGCAACGTTTATTTGCATCTTTTATTCTACGGGCAGAAGCACAACTCGGCAAGTGATAGAGGTTTGAGTTCTTACTTCCAACGAATGCACATTTCCCGGATGCCTCAGTAGATGGTCCTTTTTGTGTTGGCAGAGCGGATTGTTTCGGTGCAGTATCCCCCAGCACCATCGGAGCAGACGAATTATCCTGCGGGGTAACGATGTTTATCGCGAGAGGTGTATTCGTGATAGATGCATCTCGCAGTATTCCGAGCGAATACCCCGAGAGACCGGCCGAAAAAATACCGAGAAACAGGGCTAGTCTTGTATGATCTCGGGAAAACCACTCCCGTATGATGCGAAAAATTTCATTCATAGAGGTTGACAAGACATCAAAAGATGCTATACTCCATTATACTCATTTTCGGATGAAAAGTAAGATTCTAAACGGAACTCTCCTATGGCAACCAGAAAAGCGGGCGGATCTACCGCCCTTGGCCGCGATTCCATTTCCAAGCGTCTCGGCGTGAAGATCTATGGCGGTCAGTTCGCAGAAGCCGGCAATGTCATCATTCGCCAGCGCGGTACGAAATATCATCTCGGCAAGAACATGAAGAAAGGTGCTGATGATACTCTCTACGCTCTCGTCAATGGCGTCGTCGAATTCAAGACCAAGAAGGTCCGCGAATTCACCGGCAAGCTCGTCGAGCGCATCTTCGTCGGAATCATTCCAAAAGAGACTCGCTAACTTTCGAAGAAGCCTCGACTCTGTCGGGGCTTTTTTGTTTTTGTTGTACAATGGAAATATTCTGATTTTTTACATCTATTATCCAGTATCCAATATCTAATATCCCTTCTGAATATGTCTAAAGAAATTAAGCCGGAAGCATCTCGTCTTGAAAAATTTTCTCTTTCCGTCACGAAAAATGTTGGCTCCATCCCCTCTCTCATCGTCCATACTATCGGATTCGTGGGAATTTTCTCACTGCAATTTTTCGGATTCGGATTCGATCAGATCATGCTTATCCTGACGACGATCGTTTCGCTCGAGGCCATCTATCTCTCCATCTTCATCCAGATGACTGTTAATCGTCAGGCACAGACCCTCTCTGAGGTCAGCGAGGACGTGGAAGATATTCAGGAAGATGTCGAGGATATCCAGGAGGATGTGGAGGGCATCGAGAAGGAAGTGAAGGAGATCGGTGATGACGTGGATGATATCAATGAAGATGTCGATACCATTCACAAGCACGTGAAAGATATTCGCGAGGATGTGGAAGAAATTTCCGAAGACGTAGAGGGCATCGAGAAGGAAGTGAAGGAAATCGGTACGGATGTCGATGAGATTTCCGAAGATGTGGAGGATATTTCCGAAGAAATGGCAGCCGATGAAACGGCCGAGGAAAAAGAAAAAGCGCAACAGATAACGGACATGAAAAATATCGAAGAGACTCTTCGCGAACTCCTCGCCGCCGTTGAACAGATGAAGAAGTAGTTACGTAATTAATTACGTAATTCAGACAGCTATTCCGAAGATATTCCGAACAAGGAGCCCGATGCCAAAGGAAATTCCAACCGCGAAAATAATGGTCGCAACATTGATAAGGATGCGCTTGCCGACCTTCATGCCGGAGAGAAAAGACAGAATAATCGAAACAAGGAGAGTCGCGAGTCCCGCGAAGAGGATTGATGGAATCGGGCTTGATGCACCGAAAAATACCGGAAGGATCGGGAATGCCGCGCCGACGAAATAGCTCGATCCGACGATGAGCGTCGTTCCGATCGGATTTTCATCTGGCTCGAGATCGGCATCTCTCATGCCGAGGAATCGCTTTTTTCCGCGCGATATATCCCTCACCTCATTTTCGGAATTCCCTGCGGCGAATGCGCCGGCCGCCATGGAGACCGCTCCCGCGACGGCGACCGTCAATCCCGCGATGAGCACGGCTTGTGCCTGTCCGAATGCCGCGAAGAATCCGCTGACCGCCCCGAGTATTTCCACGAGACCATCATTGAATCCGAGAAAGATACTTCTCACTCGCTCTGGATTGATCTGTTTGTTCGAATACGCGCTGACGATGGCATCCTCGTGTTCGAATTCATCATCGAGGATGGTTCGAATTCCTGCTTCGAGTTCCGTTCCCTTGGATCGTTCCCAGAGATCGAGGTACTTCCTGATCCCGTGTACCTCGATTGCTTCAAGCACAAGATGGATTCCCGTCTCTCCGAAGAGTCGACTTGCCATGATGAGCAGAGAGAGTTTCATTTGTCTTCCAAAATCAAGTCGATCTAAAGAGAGATTGAAATAGTCTTTCCAAAATTGAAGATGCTTCTCTTCGACGACGACCAATTCGCCGAGCATTACTTTCGTATCCCCCATCGCGAAAAGGCTGAGTCG
>JAUPWD010000038.1 GCA_030916685.1 Patescibacteria group bacterium | reverse complement strand
TGCTGTATTCGGCAGTGCTTCTCCTGTCGGGATTGAGTATACTTCTTCTCTATGGGTTTTCTGCTGAGGGGAAGCCGGAGTATTTTTTGCGTCAGGGTATTTTTGTCGGAGCGGGGTTTCTTCTTTCGCTCTTTGTCTCCGAATTTGATTACCGGCATATCGGCAAGCAGAGTACGATGCTGTATTTCTCGATGCTCGCCATTCTTTTCGGGGTACTCATTCTCGGTCGGACAATCCGTGGAACCGAAGGCTGGATCGATCTCGGTTTTTTCCAGATTCAACCGGTGGAATTTGCCAAAGTAGTACTCGTTCTTTTCCTAGCAAGTTTCATTACCAAGAAAAAAAGCGAACTCGGTGAATGGACACGGCTTATCGCGTCGCTTGTTCTGACCGGGGCGCTCGTTTTTCTCGTCATGCGTCAGCCGGATTTGGGCTCGAGTATGATTCTCCTGTCGATATGGGGGATGATGATTCTTATTTCCGGTATCCGGTGGAAACACGTAATCGTCTTGGGGATGCTCGGTACCTTGCTTGTTTCCGGAAGCTGGTTTTTCCTCCAGGATTATCAGAAAGCGCGTATCGAAAATTTCATTCACCCGGAGCTTGATCCCAGGGGGAGCGGGTATAATGTGCTCCAGGCGATGGTCGCTGTCGGATCGGGTGGTATGTTCGGGAAGGGGATAGGGCATGGCTCGCAATCCCAATCCAATTTTCTTCCGGAAAAACATACGGATTTTATTTTCGCCTCGATCAATGAAGAATTGGGTGTAGCGGGGGCATTCCTGGTCCTTTTTCTCTATGGAATCATTTTCTATCGGTTGCGAGTGATTGGTATCCAGTCTGCGGATAATCTCGGATATCTCATAATAGTCGGGATCTATGCCATCATCATATCCCAGGGTGTGATCAATATCGGCATGAATGTGGGCTTACTTCCGGTGACTGGCATACCACTTCCATTCATGAGTTACGGAGGGAGCTCGATACTCTCCTTGTTCCTCGCTCTCGGTATCGTTCAGAATATTTACCGAAGGCGCCGGGGTGAGCAGTATTATGTCTCGCAGAGCAGATCCGAGGGGGATTATATTCCCTTCAGTCATATCTGATGTGTCTTTATTTCCTTTATATAAGCTAATATCCGTGAAAATGGGAATGTTTTTTCATTGACGGTATGGGGGAAATCGGGTATCATGGCATATGTAAGTTCCATTTTTCATAACGGTCGTTCCGCTTTTGGAGCGGTGCGTCCGCTGTGAAAAATGCCTAACCCCCCCCCATCTCTTCCTTGTATGAAAATTCTTCTTATCGCCCAATCAATCGTTGCACTTCTTCTCACAGTTTCGATCCTTCTTCAAAATCGCGGATCAGGGCTTGGAGGAGCTTTTGGTGGCGATTTCGGAAGTTATTATGCCAAGCGAGGGCTGGAAAAATTTCTTCTGTACGCGACGGTCGTATTGGCGATAGCCTTTGTTGGTTTGTCGATAGCGAGTGTCCGGTACACCGGGCTTTAATCCCAATCATCTTTTTGTCCGCGTCTGGTTGTCGGACTTGTTTTTGTAGCTCATCTGAGGATTTCTTTTATGAATAAGAATATTTTCCTGGAAAAGAAGTGGATTGTCCTGATTCAGGCTTTGCCTCGGCGGGAGCGCTTTTTTGCTTGGGGGCTCATCGTGGTGTCGGCCGTCGGATTGCTCGCGTGGCTTATCGCGCTGTATATCTCTGCGACCATGCCGATTCCGAAAGCTGGCGGGAAATATATTGAGGGCATCGTTGGTCAGCCGGCCTATATCAATCCGTTGCTTTCTCAGACAAGCGAATCTGATGCCGATTTGTCCGCTCTTGTGTATGCGGGACTCTTCGTGCACGACGCCTCAGGGCAGCCAATGCCTCGATTGGCCGAATCTTTTGCATTGTCTTCCGATGGCAAGGAATATACCATCAAGCTTCGTGAAAATATACGATTTCAGGATGGTACGCCCATGACGGTCGATGATGTTATTTTTACCTTGCAGGCGATTCAGGATCCGGCATATCGCAGTCCGCTCCGTCAGAATTGGCAGGGCGTGGAGATATCATCGCCGGATGAGAGAACGATTATGTTTTCCCTGAAAAAAGCGTATTTCGGATTTTTGGAAAACCTGACAGTAGGGATACTTCCAAAGCATATTTGGCAATCCATTCCGCCGGAGAAATTTGCTTTGGCAGAAAGTAATCTCATGCCGATCGGTGCTGGTCCGTATCAATTCTCCGATTTGAAAAAAGACGCGGAGGGAAATATTCTTTGGTATGAGCTCAAGGCCAATGAAACGTATTTTTCGGGGCGTCCTTATATCGATACGTTCAATTTCCGTTTCTACCCAGATGAAGACTCTTTGTTTCTTGCGTACAAGCAGGGTGAAGTCATGGGAATGGCGAGTATCCGGGCGGCACATATTGATGAGGTGCTCCAGAAGAAGAGTACCCGTCTCCATGAGCTCCATCTCCCGAGGGCGTTCTCGGTATTCTTCAATACGTCGAAAAGTGCTGCCGTTGCCTTTAGTGAGGTGCGGGAGGCATTGTCACTCGCTACGGATCGGTCTGCTATCGTGCGGGACACGCTTTCCGGTCGCGGTATTGTTGCGACAACGCCATTCCTTCCATTTATGAATGGATACGATGCTGAAATTTCGACACGAAATTTTGACATGGAACGCGCGAAATCACTCCTCGATGAAAAGGGGTGGAAGCAAGGTGACGATGGTGTGCGGGAGAGGCAGGGCACTCGTCTCGAATTTGAATTATTGGTTCCGGAATGGCCCGAGCTTGAACGGACAGCGAGTCAATTACAGGGAATGTGGGAAGGAATCG
>JAUPWD010000037.1 GCA_030916685.1 Patescibacteria group bacterium | reverse complement strand
TGATGTGGCATATTCAGAACAGCCAGCTCTATTTCGCCAAGGAATACTACCCGGATTTCACCCCGGAAGTGTTCGAGCGCGCCATCATTGATTTCAGTGAGCGTGATCGGCGGTTCGGAAAATAGGCTTGGGGTTGACATAATCGCGAACCTTCTCTACAATGGCAAGTACGTTTAAAAAACTGAATAATTAGACATTTTTCCAGGGATTACCCCTACTATAGAGATTCAGGATTGAGGATTTAGTTTCCCGGTAAAATTTCTCTGTTTTTGCATTTGTTTTTTCCGTGCAAAGAAGTAATACAATCTGAAGAAAAAGCCGAAGAGGCTGAAATATGGCAAATAAAAAGGACGTTATTCGAATGGATGGGGAAGTCGTGGAGAGTCATCCCGGAGCTACGTTTCGAGTGAAGCTCGAGGGTGGCCACGAGATACTCGCGCATATCTCAGGGAAAATGAGAGTGCATTATATTCGCTTGTTGCCCGGTGATCGGGTGACGGTGGAAATGAGCCCATATGATCTCACGAAAGGCAGAATTGTCCATCGACTCAAGTAACATCAGTCAATAAAAGAAAGCAGTATCTATGAAAGTCCGATCATCAGTGAAAAAAATCTGTGCCCATTGCAAGATCGTGAAACGACAGCGCAAGCTGTTCGTCATTTGCGTGAACCCGAAGCATAAGCAGCGACAGGGCTAGTTTTTGACCGGTAGTAAGCCGCAGACTAATAAGCTACAAGCGAAAGAAATATGTTGAGAATCTCAGGTGTGAACCTTCCGGACAATAAAAGAATCGAAGCGGCACTCCCGTACCTCTATGGGATCGGACTTCCGCTCAGCCAGAAGATTCTTGCAAAACTCAATATCGATCCGAACATACGGACGAAAGATCTCTCTGAAAAGGATGCGAATCGCCTTCGAGAAGAGGTTGAAAAGCAGTATCACGTCGAGGGAGAATTGCGGCATGAGGTGAAAACGGATATCCGTCGCCTCCGAGACATCGGTTGTTACCGCGGGACTCGGCATGCGAAGGGGCTGCCGTCACGAGGACAACGGACGAAGACCAATACCCGAACCGTTCGTGGAAATACCCGTAAGACGATGGGAAGCGGACGAAAGAAGTCCGATAGCAAGACATAAGCTAAAAAGCTACCAGTGAAATTATGACTGAAGAATCGAAGAAAACCGAAGAACTTACTACGACGCCCGCTGAGGTGGCAGAAGAAACTGCTTCGGATGCTCCGGTAGAAGTAGAGAAGAAGCGGAAGAAATCCAAGCGTCAGGTCTTCAAGGGCCGCGCGAGTATTCAGTGTACCTACAATAATACGATTGTTTCCCTGACGGATGCCAATGGTGCGGTGCTCGGCTGGTCAAGCTCGGGACACCTCGGTTTCAAGGGTGCGAAGAAGTCCACTCCGTATGCCGCAACCCAGGTGGTGGGCGATGTGACGGAAAAGGTGAAGAAGTTCGGTCTTCAGGAAGTGGAGGTTTTCGTAAAGGGCGTCGGAAGCGGCCGTGAGGCGGCGATTCGGGCTCTGGCCAATAATGGATTCAATCTCATCAGTATCAAGGATCTCACCCCGATTCCACATAACGGATGCCGTCCGCGCCGTCCACGTCGAATCTAACTGATTTTTTATAACATCAACCGTGTAAGCGTAATCAAATATGGCGAAGATGACTGACAAATGTGTTCTGTGCCGGCGCGCCGGAGAAAAACTTTTTCTCAAGGGCGATCGTTGTGCATCTCCGAAGTGTGCGATCGTGAGGCGACCGTATGCTCCAGGTATGCACGGACAGAAGGGATCCCGCAATCAGAGCGAATTCGCGAGGCAGCTCGCGATGAAGCAGCGGATCAAGCGTATCTATGGCGTGCTCGAGCGGCAGTTCCGTCATCACTATGAGGAAGCGACCGCCGAAAAGGGTATCGCTGGAGATCAACTCCTGGCTCGTTTGGAGCGTCGTTTGGACAATGTTATCTATCGTCTTGGGTTCGCATCTTCCCGTATGCAGGCGAGACAGCTCGTCGGTCATAAGTGGTTTACCGTCAATGGTCGCCGCATGAATATCTCTTCGATGGGGGTGAAGGTCGGCGATGTGATCACGCTGAAGGCGAACAAGAAGGATAAGACCTATCTGAAAACACAGAGTGAGCTTTTGAAGAATAAGACAGATGTCCCTGCGTGGCTTTCAATCGATACGGAAAAAATGGAAGCGAAGGTAGTGGCGTTGCCGAGCCGGAGCGATTCTGGAAGCAATGTGGATGCGCAGCTCGTCGTCGAATATTATTCCAAATAGTTTTTAAGTAAATAGTAATTTCTTCGCAGTCGTCTTTCCAAGAATCAGGAGGGAAAGTCGCTCTCGAGTAAATAAAGGATTATGCATACCATCAGCCTCCCACAAGAGCCGAAGTATACGGAACTCTCTCCATCGCATGGAAAGATCGAGATTCTCGAATGCTATCCCGGGTATGGAACGACCCTGGGCAATGCTATTCGTCGTGTCTTGCTGTCTTCACTTGAAGGTGCTGCAGTCACTTCCGTGAAAATCAAGGGTGTGACGCATGAGTTTACGACTATGCCGGGCGTCATGGAGGATATGGTACAGATCATTCTCAACTTGAAGCAGGTTCGCTTCCGTATGGAAAGCGAGGAGCCTATGACGATTTCTCTGAAGTCCAAGGGCGAAGGGAAGGTAACCGCTGGTGATTTCAAGGTATCGACCGGGCTCGAGATCGTGAATCCTGATCAGGTTATCGCGACACTTTCCGACAAGAAGGCCGAGATCGATATGGAAGTCGAAGTGGCTCGCGGTATCGGGTATATCCCGGTAGAGCAGCAGGAGCGAGAGAAGGAAATCGGAACGATTGCTATCGATGCCATCTATACTCCGGTAAAGCGCGTGAACTTCGAAGTGGAGAATATGCGCGTCGGAAAGCGAACGGATTATGACAAGATTACGATTGAAATCATGACTGATGGATCTATCGCTCCGGATGGTGCTTTCAATAAGGCTGTCGATATCCTGATGAGTCAATTCTCCGCACTTGCCTCCAAAGAAGTAGCTGCTCCTGAAAAGATAGAGAAAGTGACGAAGAAGAAAGCAGCAAAGAAGTCCGAATAATCGAAACGAATATTTCTAGTATACCGATATGAGACATCAGAAAATTGGCCGAAAATTTGGACGGACACGAAAGGTTCGTAAAGCGATGCTCAAGACCATGCTTGGAAGCCTGATCATGTGCGAACGCATCAGCACGACTGAAGCGAAAGCGAAGGAGCTGAAGCGCTTGATCGACCCGATCGTGAACAAGGCAAAAAAAGGTCGCGCTGATGAGACGGTTCGATTGTCCATGGTTCGTGAGTTGCACGCGCTTCTTCCGAAGATGGCTGCTGATAAGTTGAATAGTGATTTCAGCGATCGATTCATGGCTCGGACGAGTGGCTACACCCGCGTGGTGAAACTCGAAGCGAGAAAGAGCGATGCGGCGGAAGTGGCGATCATCGAATTTGTTTAAAGAAAGAGTTATGGCAACGACTGAACATATTGGTAAGCGAGAAATCGTACGAACATTCCATGGCTTTGATGCCCAGGGGAAGGTTTTGGGACGCTTGGCGACGGAGATCGCCATGGTACTCTCTGGAAAGCGCAAGGTGGACTATGAGCCGAATTTCGATAAGGGTGATTATGTCGTGGTGACGCATTCCGACGGCGTGCAGGTGACGGGCCGCAAGGGTGATCAGAAGATGTACCATCACTACAGTGGGTATCCGGGCGGCATCACTTCCCGCACGTTCAAGGAAGTGATCAAGCGTGATTCGACGAAGGCGATCTATCAGGCGGTATACAATATGCTTCCGAAGAATCTCCTCCGAGCGAAGATGCTCAAGCGTCTCTATATCTATAAGGACGGTGAGCATAAGCACAAGGTTGAAGTAGCCCACGAATAGATTTTTAGAATATACTTATGGTAACGAAGAAAGCAACGAAAATAGAAGAGGATGCACGGTATCACTATGCCGTCGGTCGTCGCAAGACAGCTGTCGCTTTGGTTCGCCTCTACCCGACTACCGAAGAAAAGATCGAACATACCGTCAATGGAAAGACGATCGATCTCTATTTCGGTACCGAAGAGCAGCGACTCTCTCTCATGGCGCCACTTAAGGAGACTGGTTTGACCGAAAAGTTCCGCCTTTCCCTCATCGTTCGTGGTGGTGGGAAGAGTGGCCAGGCTGATGCTGCTAAACTCGGTATCGCTCGGGCGCTGCTGAAGTTCGATCTCGCGCTCCGTCCGACTATCAAAGCTGCTGGGTACCTTACTCGCGATCCTCGCGCCGTAGAACGCAAGAAGCCGGGTCTCAAGAAGGCTCGTCGCGCACCACAGTGGGCCAAGCGTTAAAGAATCCAAAAGCACCCTCTCAGGGGTGCTTTTTTTATGCTTGGTCCACTGTGGTAAAGGGGGGTCGGGGAAAAGAATTTTCCCCGTTTGGGGTGATTCGCCTTTGGCGAAATCAGAGGGCGGAAGCCCTATGAAGATTCCTTGGAATCTACAGGGGTGCCAAGCGCTAGCGCTGGTATCTCGTATACGGTATTACGTATTTTGTATAAAAAAACCACGAGGAATCGTGGTTTTTTCGCATACAATCAATCTGGTGAAATTATTATTGTATGAATTCAAGGATTACGCTTTGAGCATGGCTTTCCTTTTCATCCCGAGGCGTATTTTTTTGTAATGCTTCGAGTTTTTTATAGAGGTCACGGACGACATATTTCGTGAGTTCCGGTTCGGTGAAATCTGCCCTTGCTTCCTTAATAAGGATTTCGAGCGCCAAGAGGGGATGATAGGACTCTTTGTACGATCGGTCATCTGAGGTGAGCGCATCATAGACATCCATGGAACGCAGGATGGAAAGTTCGAATCCGAGACGGACAGCAGAGGTCTCTGTCTGATATCGTTCGGATCGAATAGGACGATGCTCATAGTCATGATGATGCGAAGCGATATCGGATGCGATGTACATCTTTTTCCGGCGCAGTATCGCACCGGTAGCGCTTTCGTGGCATTCGAGAACTTTCCGGAATGTGTCATGAGGGGATATCCCGTGTTGCTGTAATTCTGCGAGGATTTCCTCGTCAAAAATTTCTTCGAGGGGCACGATATTGAGTGGATCTGACTGGTTGATCGCGTGCACCTGCATGAAATAGTGATCGAGCTCGACTTCTCCGAGTGATTCAAGTTTTTCCTCATCGAATGGCGCCTCTTCGTTGTTTTTCATCGCCCAGGCATTCGCTCTTTTCCCCCATTCTCGTCTCGAATGATTGTCATGGAGGATAGCGGATGGTATGGCGGTTTTTCCGATATCATGAAATAGCGCTGCTGTGAAAAGCTCGTCGAGGGAGCCTTGTTCGGATCCTATTTTTTCCTTCATATAAGCCGCAGTTTCTCCTTTTTCCATGGTAATACCGTAGACGAAAGCAGCCACTCGGAGCGAGTGATCGAAGGTGTGACTGTCATATGCTTCGAGTACGGCGATCATCTCCCAGTGTTCTCCCGTGAAGTAGGGGCTTAGTTTTCCCAGGATGCTGTCGCAATCAGGGAGAGACTGCAGTCTCTCGATACGACTTCTGAGATCATCCGGGTCTTTTCTTAGTTTTTCGAGGAGGGTATCAAAGCCATTGCAGAGTTGTATCTCTTTCTCTTCTTGCTCCGGTCGGCGTTCCATATAATGAGACCCTCCGCCCAGTGTGCCACCGGCCTCATTGGTGATTTGAGGTACTGTTTTTTCTTTACGGATTCTGCCAAATATCTTGTCTTCGAATGTCATACGATTGCGATATGAAAATTTTTTGGAGAACCGGACGGTTATGGTGCGAGCGTTTCTTCGAGAGGAATCACGGGAAAGGGCATGAAAGAGAGTGTCGGTCCATCTCCTTCCTCGATGATGAAGAGCCGATCACTCCCGAAGTCATCGAGAATCTGTTTCGGAGGGAGGGGGAATGTATTTACTGTCTGCAGATCTCTCCGGTCACGGTGATCGAGTTCTATCGTTTTCAGGGCGTTATTGTAGGTGAAGATGATATGCTCGTAATCTTTCGTCCACTGGACGAATCTGATGGGACTGGCAAAGCGGGCGATCTGCAATACTTCATTTTCAGTACGAAGTGGCTGGGTGCTCCACGGACGAACGAAATAGACGAGGATCTCTCTGTCGCTTGCGAAGAGGAGTTTCTTGCCGTCATTTGAGAATTGGACGCCTTTGATTTCCGTCCCAATCATTTGAAAATAGTCTTCTTCACCGGTGTTGAGGACGAAGAGTTCTCCTGTTTCACGATTGCGGATGGCGATGCGATCCTCATCATACACGGTGATGGCATGCGGGGCATCCGAGTGCACAATCTCCTTTTTAGTTATTTGTTCGGATTCCTCTATCGAATCACCCGATTGGAGGCGAGAGATGATGCCGGTTTGTTTTTCTATGAAGTAAATGAATCCCTGGGAGATATCGTATCCGCTGATGTCGTCTGTTATCGCAATCGGCGAATGATCGAGTTCTTCAACCGACCACTCATAGAGCGTATTTTCTGAGAGAAAATAGAAGACATTCTTCCGTCGACCATCCCAGCGGGGGTACTGGATATTTGAAATTTTCGACTGTTCGGTGAGATTGGTGACTGATCCGGTTTCGATATTCACGAGGAATGATACTCTTTCCCCACTGGTATTGATGAGGGGGATGAGGAGGCTCTCTGTATTCGATGACCATTCGAGGTTTTCATCACTTGATTCTATGAGGCTTGTTTCAGGGATAAATGCGATTTCCGAAGGTGTCAGTGTATCGGTATCGAAGGTGCTTAAGAATGTGCCTTGATCACGCGTTCCGAGGAGCGCGAAGAGATTGCTTTCCGGTGATGGAAATATTTTTCTGACGGATTCCGTCTCTGCGACCGGAGTCCGGGGATACTCATTTCCGATAAGCGTGATATTCCAAAATTCGGTGGACTTGCCGCTCTCGATGACGGCTTTCTTCTCCCAGCGGGAGTATCCGGGAGCGGTTACCCTGATGAAATGTTCCCCGGGCATTTGGCCACCGATATGGAATGCATTATTGAGGATATTCAATTTTTTCATGGGAACGATATTTCCATCCACTTCGATCGTGACATTTTCGAGCGGGGTGACTTTGATGGTGAATGATCCGGTATGAACGAAAAGACCGCGATTGGTATCGAAGCGATATCCGAAAGTAAGGAAGAGAACGGTGGCCGTGGTAATGAAGAAAAGAAGGACAAGCGTCCAAAAGAAAAGTCGGCGTCCCGGGTTGGATTTCATAGTATTGTCTTAGTAACTGTCTAAATTCTCACCGCGGTAGTAAAAGCAAAAAAACAGCTTGTCTGATAAAACATTCCAATTCCGGCTGCGAACCCTTCAAAGCTCGTCGGAATATCCTGATATTCCTCCTCGTTTTTCAGGGTTCTCGCTCGAAATTGAAACATTTTATCAAGACATGAGAATTTAGACAGTTACTTCTAAGAATGCCTTCATAGTAGCTTAGAATCCTTCTTTTTT
>JAUPWD010000036.1 GCA_030916685.1 Patescibacteria group bacterium | reverse complement strand
TCGGCGTCGGTGTCATTGGGACCATAAGTGCACATATGATCCAGAATCATATCAAATATAAATAAGTAAAAACCTCGTATGCCCAAAGAACCTATCCTACAAAAAAGCATCTATTGGTTGAAAGTTGTTTCCCTCGGGCTCGCCCTCGGGATCGGTGTTCAATTTACACAGGCATGGACAAACCCAGTGGCGCCTCCTCCTGGAGGGAGTGTAGCCGGACCGATTACTCTGGGTGGCACAGCACAGAATAAGACAGAGCAACTGGGAAGTATTGGCGGTGGTGCCTATGGCACCGGAGCGATTCGTATCGGTATGCATACGCTCAATTCAAATAATAATGGATGGCTCTATCTTGGTAATGAGAGTAATGGCGTTTATGGAGCGCGTGGTATCGCAGCAGATTACTTCTACGCAAACACACTCTCATACTCTCCAATCATGTATGACGCAAATAATACTGGCTACTATGTTGATCCGAATGGAGCGAGCAATATGAATACGGTGAATGCGGCCACTTTCCTGTATACATCTGACATTCGGTTGAAAGAAAATATAATCCCGCTCGAGCACTCCCTTGAGAAGATTCTTCAATTGAATGGGTATAGTTTCCAGTGGAAGGAGAATCATCGGGATGATGTGGGTGTTATCGCGCAGGAAGTCGAGACGCAATTTCCTACGCTCGTGCGTACCAATGAGGAGACAGGTATGAAATCCGTCGAGTATGGTAATCTCGTTGCACCGCTTATCGAAGCGGTCAAGGAGCTTTCTCATACAGTGGATACGCAGGGAGAGCAGATACAATTACTTCGATCGGAAATTGAGTCTTTGAAGTCGAATAAGTAATCCTCAGTATTCCTCCATGAAAAAAGGTATTCTAAAAATGTTTTTTATCGTCGGTCTAGTGACGGTTGGCTTCGGAAACGTAGTGCATGCCATCAACACCCTCCCTGAGGGGTATCGGGTGCTTCCAGGGGTTCCGACGATCATAGATACGACCCCGATAGGTGGGGATTGCAAGTCTGTCGTTACTCCGAGTGATGGAAAGGATCGCTTTGTCCCGACCAAGACGCTTTCCGAGTGGAATGCTTTTAAAAGTGCGGCTCCGGGATTGGGCATAGCCTTGAATTCTTGCAAGGTGGATTGTGTGGGCGCATGGAGCGATACCCCGACATGTAGTGTGGCTTGTGGGGGAGGAACTTTTACTCAAGTCTATACGATAACGACTCCAGCTCAGAATGGAGGAATCGCGTGTCCATATGCAAACGGAGCGACGAGGGCCGGAAGTACGAGTTGTAATATTCAGGCCTGTCCTTTGCCTGAAACTGCATCCGGCTATGGTTGTGGCCAATGCCCACTCGGAGTGGTTTACCACATGGGAGGCGTTTGGGATAATCAGTTTGATGGCTGTAAGACATGGGAGGCTGATGGTCACCTGGTATATACAGGACGATACCATTACACCCAATGGTGGTCTTGGAGCTGGTATACATACAACGGATGGTCCCAGGGTCCTGCTTGTTACAATCCTTGGAATGGACTGACTTTTCAGTGGCAAATGAGTCGAATTTATACAAGCGATTCAATTTACAATTACGGTTGGTTACCGTATAGAAATTGGTAGAAGAAAGTATTTTTTCAATATATCAAGGGCATCCCTTGATATATTGCTTGTATAGAGGCTCCGAATAGTGGTGAGCCACCTGATCAGGAGGGCCTGGCCCCTTCATGCGGTTTTTGTCTCATGATATAATGTGATGTATGGGACGAAAAAAGAAAAATACTTCTGAGGAGGGTGGAGATGAAAGTGACGCTCCGAAAGAAGAAAAGAAACATTCATTGAAGAGTGATGCGAAGCGGAGTATCGCGGCTGTTTTTTGTGTGGCTTTTGCAGTTCTGTTTTCCTTAGGATATTTCGAATCAGCTGGATCTTTCGGGAAACTCCTCGATGATATGATGCGGGCATTGTTTGGCTGGGGGAAGTGGATTGTTCCGCCTCTTTTGATTGGTTTGGCCGTATTTTTCATGAAACGAGGCAAGGCCACTCTCTCGGATTGGGTGAAACTGCTTGGTTTTGGACTCCTCTTTCTCTCCGTATTGGGTTTCTTTCATCTGTATCTCGGCGATACGCAGGAAGCGCTTCTCCAGGCGGCACTTGATGGCCGTGGTGGGGGGTATCTCGGATTCGGTCTCTCAGCACTCCTCATTGCTTTTACCGGAAAGGCAGCGGGGACAGTTATTCTCTTTACTTTGTTTTTGATCGGACTTATCGCCGCTTTTAATGTCTCATTGCACCATGCCTTCGAATATATCGGAAACAAGGTTTCTCGGGATGGCGCCTCGGATACGTCCGCAGAGGAAGGGGAAGGAGAGGAAAGTGCCGCTCTCTCGGAGGATGAATCGGAGGAGATATCCCTCTCTCAGGATTTTCCTTCCTCAGAAATCGTTGAGCCGGAGAAAATTATCGAAGATCAGAATATCGGCCATATTTCGATTGACGGTGAAGATACCAATGAAGAGTCTGATGGCATTGCGAAGCTTTCTTTTGATGATGAAACTGACGATGCTGATGACGTTTCTCCCGAGGAGATGAGCGAAGAAAAGCCGAAGCGGAAACGTCGCGTGAGCGCTTATACTTGGCAACTTCCTTCGACGGATCTCTTGGAAAAAGGCGGTGACAAGGGTCAGGGTGGTGACGTGGAGAAAAATAAGAATACCATTCAGCACACGCTCAAATATTTCGGTATCGAGGTTGAGCCGGGAGAGGTGCAGGTTGGTCCGGCCGTGACACAGTATTCTTTCAAGCCAGCCGTGGGCGTGAAGCTCTCGAAGATTACGACGCTCAATAATGACATCTCTCTTGCTCTCGCGAAGCACCCGATTCGCATTGAGGCTCCGATTCCAGGGAAGTCACTCATTGGCTTCGAAGTGCCAAATGCTGGTAAGGCTCTCGTTCGTTTGCGCGAAGCCTTTCTCTCCAAGGAATACGCGGAGAAAAAATCCCCGCTTCTCATGGTGGTTGGTCAGGATGTTTCTGGGAAATATATGATGGCGAATCTCGCCAAGATGCCACACGTACTCGTCGCCGGTTCGACGGGTTCCGGGAAGAGCGTATGTATCAATACCATGCTCCTCTCCCTCCTCTATCAGAATTCGCCGGAGGATCTGAAGCTTATACTTGTCGATCCGAAGCGCGTCGAACTCTCATTTTATAACGGGGTTCCGCATTTGAAGTCGAATGTGATTACGGACAATGCTCGTGTGGTGAACGCACTCAAATGGTCTGTCGGTGAGATGGAGAAACGGTATAAGATTCTCGAGCAGGCGAAAGTACGGGATATCGAGAGCTATTATGAGAAGCGTTCACGCGGTGAAAAACTCTTGGTGCCAAGGGAAGAAGGTGGACTAGAAGAAGAGGATATGCCGCATCTCCCGTACATCGTCATCGTCATCGACGAGATGGCGGACCTCATGAGTTCGCATGGAAAAGAAGTGGAACGTCTCATCGTGCGTCTCGCACAGATGTCTCGAGCCATCGGCATCCATCTCATTCTCGCGACGCAGCGTCCGGAAGTGACGGTCATTACGGGGCTTATCAAGGCCAATGTTCCGGCTCGTATGGCTTTTACGGTACGAAGTCAGATCGACTCGCGGACGATTCTCGATACGGGTGGTGCGGAGAAATTGCTCGGAAGTGGCGATATGCTCTTCACAATGCCGGGCATGCAGCAGCCGAGGCGTCTGCAGGGAGTATTTGTTTCTGAAGGAGAGGTACGTAAGGTCGTTGATTTCTTGAAAAAACAAAAGGAGGAATTGGGAGCGGAAGATATTGGCGAGGATTTCGCGGGCGATGATGAGAATGCTCCTGGTGATATGTTTGCTCCGGTTCCGGAAGGTCAGATGTCAGGTGATGTCGATCCGATGTATGAGCAAGCGAAGCAACTCGTCATAGAGACAAGGCGTGCGGCGACGACATTTCTTCAAACCAGGCTTGGTATTGGATATTCTCGGGGTGCTCGTCTCATGGAACTTCTCGAACAGAATGGTGTTATCGGTCCATCTAATGGTGCGAAGCCGCGAGAGATACTGGTCAGCAAAGAGGGTGAACGTATAGGCGCCCAGTATGGCGAGGATCCGATGGCCGAGCAGATTGCGAGAGATAAATGGCAGTCGTAGAGAAAAAATTTCTAATTATTAATTTCTAATTTCTAAAAAATTTTCAATGTAATAATTTCGAAATTTTAAAATTAAGAAATTGAACCATTGTTTGAAAATTGAGAATTGGAAATTGAAAGTTTGCATAAAATAAACACAAAAAACAGGCACACACCCTGTTTTTTCTGTGTATGTTTGAGTAAATGAGCTATTTCCTATAGAGTGAAAGCATATGGAAGATATCGGTTTCAAGAGGAAAAAAGTAGAGGCGATAACTCTCGGAGAGAAGATCCGAAAGCTTCGAAGTGAGTACCGGATGAGCTTCATCGAGGTATCCCGTTCGACGAAGATTCCGGTCAAATACCTCGAGTATTTGGAGCGCGCAGAATATGATAAGTTGCCGGCAGATGTGTATGTCCGGGGGTACTTACGGAGTTATGCCAAGCACTTGGGATTGCCAGAAGAGACGCTGACGAAGCTTTATGAGAAGGAGCAACATATCGACAAGAATCTCGGCCGTGGCCGCGTGGTATTCGGTATAAAGCCAAGGATTCCACTCAAGGGGTCGGGGCTCATTGTTACTTCGAAGGAGCTTATCATCAGTAGTGTCGTTCTCGTGCTTCTCATAATCGGAGCCTATCTGTATCAGGAGTTCCAGTCATTCGTATCGGATCCGTATCTGGTCGTCGACCAGCCACTGAATGGATCGAGGGTAACGGATACGAAGTTAAATATATCTGGGAAGGCTGATGCCCGGGCGGTAGTCATGGTCAATGATGCATTGGTGCCTGTAGCATCGGACGGAAGTTTCCAGGAAGAGCTCGTGCTTCATTCGGGACAGAATACGATTGTCGTTTCCGCGAAGAATCGATTTGATAAAGAGAAGAGGATCACACTCTCCGTCGACGCGGATATCGCCCTCGGAGGGGAGGCTCTCTCAAACGCAATCCCATTGGAGGAAGAACTGAAGGAAAAGACATTTCCAATCGAAATTTCAGCGAGGATCTCTTCTGAAAAGAAGGAAAAGAGTGTGAGGATAACGGTAGAGGTGGACGGTGCTCTCGTATATAGCGGCCTTCTGGAGGAAAAGAGTCCTCGTTTATTTGATGGGAGAAGGCGAGTGAAAGTCCGTTCAGATAGCGGATCTTCGACATTTGTGAGAATAGGAAGTGATGTGGCGAAGTCGCTTTCTTCCGAGAGCGGATCGGCCGAAAAGGAGTTTTCTGCGCCGAGTCTGTAGTATATACTGGGAGAGTAGCATAGACGTCTTTTACTATGTATGATAGTATGTAAGTAAGGTAAACAGAATAAATAATCATTATGGCGAAAGAAAAAGTAGTAAAAGCAGACAAGGAAACAGTGAAGGAATTCAAGGGTACTCGGAAGAATGTGGATGCAGTGGTTCAGGAAATCCGCGATAAGTTTGGTGAGGGGATGATCATGAAACTCGGGGACGTGAAACGCGTTGATATCGAAGCGATCTCTACCGGATCTATCTCTCTCGATCTCGCTCTCGGAATCGGTGGTGTGCCGAAGGGGCGTATTGTTGAAATCTATGGACCGGAATCATCCGGCAAGACGACGCTCACGCTTCATATCATCGCTAATGCACAGAAGGCTGGCGGTGTCGCTGCCTTCGTCGATGCTGAACACGCGATGGATCCGGAATATGCGAAGAAGATCGGCGTGAATGTGGATGAACTCCTCATCTCTCAGCCGGATAGTGGAGAGCAGGCGCTTGATATTGTGGAGACGCTTGTCAGATCCAACGCCGTGGATGTGATCGTAATTGACTCCGTGGCGGCGCTTGTGCCACGCGCGGAAATCGAGGGAGAAATGGGGGATCACCATGTAGGTCGTCAGGCGCGTCTCATGTCACAGGCTCTACGGAAATTGACGGCGATTATCGCGAAGTCGAATGTCGTGGTTATTTTCATCAATCAAATCCGCATGAAGATTGGTGTGATGTTCGGCAATCCTGAGACGACGACCGGTGGTAATGCGCTCAAGTTCTACTCCTCCGTCCGTATTGAGATTCGCCGCGCTGCCCAGATCAAGAAGAACGAGGAGGTCGTAGGGAATCGCATTAACGTGAAGGTAGTGAAAAACAAGGTGGCCCCACCGTTCCGGAACACGGAATTTGACATCATGTACAATCAGGGGATTTCCTTCGAGGGAGATCTCATTGATACCGGTATCAAGTTCGAAGTCTTGAAAAAGTCAGGCAATTCGATTCACTACGGCGAGATGAAGCTCGGTGCCGGTCGTGAAAGTGCGAAGGATTTCCTCCGAGAGAACAACAAGCTTGCGAAAGAAATTGAAAAGGAAGTTTGGAAGAAAGTTCGGGAGGCAGTGTAGGCTGGTCATTTTTATTGAACAAACTTTCGCCGCCGTAATTCGTCCAGCGCCGAATTACTGAAGTTGAATCCGGAACTTTCCGATGACGGAAAGACCGTGCCTGCCTGCCGGTAGGCAGGCTTCCGGATTCAAATTTGCTTCAAAAGTTTTTCAAGAGAAAATGTTGGTGGGAGAAAAAAGAAAAAGAAAAAACGGCGCCGTCCTTGTTAGGGCGGGCCGTTTTTTTTCCTGCGATGAGGTTGAATCGGTTAGAGGACGCTTGGTGGCCGAGCGGTGTCAGCCGGGAGTATTGGTTGATGATGCTGATGGGGTTTGCTGGGGTCGAAGTGCGTGATGGCGTGGATCTTGTTGCGACCGGTTCCGTAGAGATGGACTCCACCGACATCGGGAATTCCAGCTTCCCGCCAGTCGATGCTTACGATCGTAAGGACCCCGACATCTTTTCCGAGAAATTCCTTCAAGGCATTTTTTCCCTGGAGATTTGCCAGGATATTTGCCTGGAGCCCCATGGAAAGGGAGTCTCCCTTGCCGCATGGAAAATGCGATAGATTGAAGACGAAGCGGAGGTCCTTCATTTTCAGCGCATCGTGGCAATCCTCCAGTATGGTCCTCCGCCTTGTCTCGTCGATATCTTTTCCGAGGAGAAGGCCGCCTCCATTGAGGGCAATGACATGGATTGGGACGATTTTTTGGCATCCGGATAGGTGTCCGGTAACGCGATCTCGGTCACCACAGGTGATGAGCACGGCTCCTTTTGGCGCCACATGCCGAATCCGTTCCGGGCTCAACTCGACGAGTATTCCTGCGTCGATAAGTTGTCGAGCCAATAAAAAACCAGCTGCATGAGCTGCTTGGTTCATGGTGTTCCCTTCCGTTATTGTTAGGAGTGGTTGTTAACTAAACAAAGCGTCTTCTTGAGATGCGGAAGACAAAAATCAAGAAACAAAAAAGTGATCATATCACGAAAACTTTCCTGAAAAATAAGGCTTTGCCTAATTCTTGAGGTCAACTTGGGTGACGCGACCAACCAAAATATTCTCCTCCTTCTGGTATTTCCTGTCAACCCGCACACCAATTATGCGCAGAGCTAAGAGCGTAGAGACTTGGTGTGTACTAAAATTTTCCAACACGCATTTCGCTTTTTATAGTCGTAGTATCTCTGTTAAAGCGCTATTTGGTGTGCGGGTCAACCTTGTGGAATGCATAGTGTATAATGGAAGCATGACATTTCAGAAGAAATTCTTTTTTGTTTTCTTGTTGGCCTTTTCTTTGTTGGGAATGGGTGTTTTTCCATTTGTGACCCACGCGGAGGACAGCGTGGATGAATTGGAAGATAAATATGCCAAGACTTTAAAAAAATTGAAAGAAGAGGAGAAGGAGGCCGCTCTGCTTAACTCCAAGCTGACGGGAATCAATCAGAACCTCTCTGTCACGGAAAAGGCTATCATGGCGACGCAGGCTGCTATCAATGCGACACGAAGTGATCTCGAACGGAAGATACTGGAAATTCAGCTCTTGGAGCAGCAGGTTGCGCAGCGGGAGGAATATCTAACCGAGATGATCCGCGAGCTCTATGCCTACGGAGACAATGTTGCGGTAGCATATCTCTTCGCGGGGCGTGAGGATTTCGACGCGTCATTTCATGCGGCCGATGGAATCCTGCCGATCGGAGAGCGATTGGATGGAGCGGTGCAGGATATTCGTACCGATAAGGAGAATGTGGAGAATGAAAAGGGGAAATTGGAAACCATGGAAGAGGAGCATGAGCGACTCCTTTTGGAAAAGAGCAAACAGAAGCAGAATCTCGTTTTGGCAAAAGTTGATACACAGGAGGATATTGAGGATCAGGCGACAATCATCAAGCGTTTGAAAAAAGAACTGAGTGAATTGCAGGGCGATTTGGCGACTTTGACCGGGAAGTCATACAATGCCAAGGATATTCGTGAAGCGGTTGAGTTTGCGAGCAAGCGAACAGGCGTTCCACAGGGCGTTCTCTATGGATTCTTGAAGCAGGAGACGAATCTCGGGGCGAATACCGGGCAGTGTACGTATGATGATGTAGAAAGAGTATCGATCGCTGGGTATAAGAAATACGGGAAGAAATATAAGGCGTCCATTGATCGGCTGTATAGGCGATGGGATCTTTTCAAGGAGATTGTAGATGATCTCGGATACAGCAAGAATAAAAAGGTTTCCTGTACCATCGCCTTTGCGAAGGCGGGGCCGAATCAGGGCGGTGCGATGGGTGTGGCCCAGTTCATGTCGGATACTTGGCTTGGATATGAGGCTCGAATAAAATCAGAAACAGGCCACAGCAAGCCTGATCCATGGAATTTAACAGACGGCGTGATGGCTATGGCACTCAAGGTGAAGGCCGCCGGAGGAGCATCGAATAATGCGGCAGCCATAAAAAAGGCCACAATCGCTTATTATGGCGTATATTCCGCTGGGTATTATAATAATGTCCTGTACTGGTCGAAGAATTATAAGAGTCTTTTTGATTAAGCACTCCTCTTGCTTTGTTTGAGGCTTTGTGATAAAGTATTGGGACAAATGAGAAAGTCCGATGTCTCTCCCGCCTACTGTCTTTATGAATGTACAGTGGGATTAGGAGGGATAATATCCGCCAAGGATCAGATTTTCTCTTTTGGGCGGATTTATTTTTTTACAAGCCAGGCGTTTATTTTCAGTGAGGTGTTGTTTTTATCGGGATTTTGAGTCGATGAATCCGGATAAAATTCTAAATTTCGAAGGAAGAATTTTGAATCAAATTTGAATCATTAATGGTTTAAAAATTGAATCAAAATTCAAAATTGGAAATTCAGAATTAATTTACATGAAATGATAATTGAAATGTTGAGATAGCTTCTTTATATTCACAAGCATAAATCATAATTAAATAGATTATATAGTATGAGAGAATACGAGATATTTTATTTGGTCGGGGAGACGAAGGATGCGGAATTGCCGCGCATTAAGACGGATGTTGAGGCATTGCTCGCCTTGGAGGGGGCGACCTTTCTCGATGGAGAGACGGTCGACAAGCGAAAGCTCGCGTACCTCATTAAGAAGGAAGTGCGTGGTACGTATATCGCGCGTCGGTTTACCGTGCCACAGGAGGAAGAGGCATTGGCATCGGAACTCGCCAAGCGGGAGGAGACCGTAGACTTCATCGCTCGCGTGACGAAGAAACTCAATCTGTCGAAGGATGTGTTGCGTTTCCTTATTCTCCGGGCTGATGATTTGCCGGCGCTTGCTCAGATCGATCGCACCGAGAAACCGAAGGCGGTGGCTGGTGGTCGTCGTGATGGCCGTGACAATCGAAGTAATGAGGGTCGGGATTATCGCCGAACCGCAGCTCCTCGTGTCGCCTCAGTAAAGCCGGAAGAAAAGATTCTGACCGATGCCCCAAAGCCGGAAGATGAAAAGAAGCCGGTAATGAGCAAAGAGGAGATGGATCAGAAATTGAAAGACGTATTGGATATCTAGGGGAGAGGTAAGAGATAATAGATATTTAGATAAAAACATATGAACGTCAATAAAGTGATTCTCGTCGGACGATTGACCCGTGATCCAGAAGTACGTAATACACCGACCGGTCAGACGGTGGCGACTCTCGGTATGGCGACCAATAATTATTGGACGGACAAGTCAGGGAACAAGCAGGAGAAGACGGAGTTTCATACCGTGGTGCTCTGGGGGAAGGTCGCAGAAATCGCCGGACAATATCTCTCCAAGGGCCAGGAGGCCTTTATCGAGGGACGCTTGCAGACGAGGGAATATACCGACAAGCAGGGTGCTGTCAGAAAGGTCACTGAAATCGTTGGTGAGACCATGCAGCTCGGCGCGAGGAGTCAGGGGCAAGGTGGTGGACAGGGACAATCCCAAGGAGGTAGTAGCTATCAGTCTCGTCCGGCAGCGACAGCCGCTGGTGCCACGCAGCAATCCGCTCCGAAGCAGATGGAAGAAGAAATTCCGACTATCAATCTCGATGATGAACCGCGCGAAGAAGTGAAGCTTGATGAAGTACCGTTTTAAGAATATTACAATATTGCGAGTTAACGTGTTAACGAGTCCTGTGCTCTTCTAAACCCGTTAACCCGTAATTCGTTAACTGAGTAATTATAGCTATATTATGGATCAGGAACTCGCCAAGAAATTGGAAACAATCGATTATAAGGACGCATATTTTCTGCGTCGATTTCTTAACTCACAGGGGAAGATGTACCCACCGAAGCGCTATGGTTTGAATGCCAAGCAGCAGCGTGCACTCGCACTTGCTATCAAGCGGGCGAGGTTTATGGGGCTGGCTCCGTACGTCGTCAATTGATACATCAATTAACAGCGAACAAATAACAGTAAACATAAAGAAGAATTGAACTTACGAACTTTGTTTTAGATTGCCGTGTATTTTTTTCGGTATCCTTGGGTGGTGTCATCCTGAGCGAGTCTTCGAGTCGAAGGATCTAGATTCCAGATTCTAAATTCTCTATTCTTCTGTAAAAACTATGCTTGATATTTCTGACATCAAAACAGGGAAAGTGATCCTCTATCTCGAGGAGCCATGGCAGGTGCTTTCGCATGAACATTCCAAGACCGGACGTGCCGGTGCTGTTCTTCGTACTAAGTTGAAGAACTTGGTAACAGGCGCCATCGTCGACAAGACTTTTCAGGGGGCTGATAAGGTAGATGAAACGGAGGTAAGTAAGTCCAAAGCACAGTACCTCTATAAGGAAGGGGATGTCTATCAGTTTATGGATATGGAGAGCTATGAGCAGTTTGAGCTTTCAGCTGCGTCGCTTGGAAATATCGCGGAGTACCTCATGGATGGGGCGGAGCTTTCCGTTATCAATTGGAATGATCGGCCGCTCAATGTGGAGCTTCCGGCGAAAGTAACGCTTACGGTTATCGAAGCGCCACCGGGAATCAAGGGAGATACCTCGTCAGGCGGGGACAAAGTGGTGACACTGGAGACTGGACTTCAGATCACGACTCCGCTCTTCGTCAATGCCGGTGATAAGATCATCGTCAATACCGAAAAGGGCACATACGTATCGCGCGCGTAGCGATTCGGGTGATTGTTTGAAATGCATGAGCGGTCGTTCCCCTTCTGGAGGGGTGCGACCGCTGTTTGTATTCTCTTTTCTTATTCATAAATCCTCAATCATAAATCACCTTTCTCTTCTGCGTCTTGTCAACATATATCGGGGGGGGGTATTATAGAGCTAGTGAACAGAGATCAATAAACAAACAACATAACTCAAAAAACCTATGCGACAAGAATCCTTCGCACAGAAAAGCGTCTACTGGCTGAAAGTAGTCTCCCTCGGCCTCATCCTCGGCATTGGCATCCAATTCGCACAGGCATGGACGAATCCAGGAGCGACCCCTCCAGGAGGAAATGTCTCGGGACCGTTGACGACGGGAGCGGGGAATCAGACAAAATCTTCCGGGAGTATTTTTCTTGCAGGAGCAGGAAGTCTTTTTGCAGGAAGAATGGTCGTTGCACCGCAACTTTGTATCGGAGCTGATTGTCGGAATGCTTGGCCATCGAGTGGCATCACATCAATTACGGGTGGTCCGTGTACAGTTGGACAGGTGGTGAAATCTATTAGTTCGGGTGGCGTGGTGACTTGTGGTAGCGATACGGATCCAACTGTTATCGCAAGCGTGAAGGATGGGGTGAGTTGGAACGAGGTTACAGATAAACCAACGCAAATGTCTGGCAGTGTTGTTGCGGGGTGTCAGAGTTATGCAGGGGATTGTTGGGGCGGGGCATCTGTTGGGGGCGATACATCCTTTGGTGGTGGTTATTTACTTTGTCCAGCAGGAACAAGAGCTTTTAATGTATCCCCAGATAATGGTAGGGGTTTGTGTATAAAAAATTAGGAGTGAAGCCTGACTAATTTTGGTAGTATAAAAAGAGTTCTTCTGAGGACTCTTTTTCGCTTTTTTCAGCTGTTGCCTTGTCCTACTGAAAAAGCTATAATAGAAGCAAGAAGATGCATTTTTCATGCTTCTTTTTGTGTCTAAAATTCGTGTTATATAAGAGCTATTCCTATGACATTCCGAGCTTTTTTGTGGAGTGTGGGAATTTTTACCATCGGGGCATCGGTGGCATTTCTCGCAACGCTCTTTCTCGTTGATCCTGATGAGTCTGGGCTCCTTGGAAGACTCCTCTTTTTTGGGAGCATCGCTATCGTTTTCTCCGGTGTCGCGATCATCATTTTTTCCGAATTGTATCGCAAGATGCTCGGCGTCGATGGCGCGGCTCATCATGCGGGATTGCTTTTTCGGCAGGGAGCGCTTGTTGGCGGATATGGAGCCACACTTCTTTTATTTCAATACTGGAAAGTTTTTTATTGGTGGACGGCACTCTTCCTCTTGGTAGCGATGCTTCTCGTGGAGCTTTCATTTCGGGGACGAGGAGAGAAATAAGTATCTATCTCAAATCTCATGTCGAGTATAAAACTTCATCATTTCGAGCGAAAATTTTGAAAAGTGAGGAGGAATATCGAGATATTCCGACAAGCTTTTCGAGATTTGCAGCCGAAATGATGAAGTTTTAGTCGACAAGCATGAATAATTTGCATTTTCTTATTCAGGCGGTGAGATTTAAGAGAGATACTAGGACAAAAGATTAACGAATGATAGAATTCATCACTATGGCCATAGCAAAAAACACAGCGAAATACGATGCGAAATCAATCCAGGTGTTGGAGGGACTTGATCCAGTGCGCAAGCGTCCGGGAATGTATATCGGCGGAACCTCTCTCGAGGGATTACATCATCTCATCTGGGAAGTCGTGAACAACTCAGTTGATGAGGCGATGGCGGGACATTGTCGCAATATCGTCGTACGCATGCTTCCTGACAATGTCATCGAAGTGGAGGATGATGGTCGCGGTATTCCGGTTGATATCCATCCACAGACGAAGAAATCGACGCTCGAAACCGTGCTGACCGTTCTCCATGCCGGAGGAAAATTTGGTGGCGAAGGATATAAGATTTCTGGAGGTTTGCATGGTGTTGGTATTTCTGTCGTGAATGCACTTTCTGAATGGACCAAGGTACATGTGCATCGCGAGGGGAAGGTTTGGATGCAGGAATTTCATCGCGGCGCCCCGCAGGGCAAGGTGGCTCCCATCGGAAAATCAGATCACACGGGTACCACCGTCACATTTAAGGCGGACTCGCAGATATTTCCTGAGATTGATTACAGCTGGGCGAAGGTGCTTGAGTATCTTCGTTACCAGGCGTATCTGACCAAGGGTGTCCGCATCGTTCTCGAGGATCATCGCGAAGTCGCGGATCCGAAGACGGAAAATTACAAGATTCGTCGCCATGGACTCTATTTCGATTCCGGTATTATCTCTTTCGTGAAATTTCTCAATCGCAAGAAGGCGGTGAAGAATGAAACGCCAATCTATATCGAGAAGACCGTCGATGATGTGTATGTCGAGGTCTCATTTCAATACACCGAAAGTTATAAGGAGCATCTCTTCGCCTTCGCAAACAATATTTTCAATCCGGAGGGTGGTATGCATGTGACGGGGTTCAAGACCTCACTTACTCGCGTGCTGAATGATTATGCGAAGAAGGCGAATCTCATCAAGGAGAAAGAAGGATCATTCACATCGGATGACTTGCGTGAAGGATTGACCGCGGTTATCAGCGTGAAGCTCGCCAATCCGCAATTCGA
>JAUPWD010000035.1 GCA_030916685.1 Patescibacteria group bacterium | reverse complement strand
CATGTTGAATGACTTGGTGAATCTTCCGAAGTATCATATCTATCTCAAGCTCATGATCGATGGCATCTCGGGGGATGCTTTCAGTGCGGTGACGCTCCCTCCGATCGCCATTGCCGCCACGGAAGAAAACGAAGAAAAGGTAGTCCGGATTTCTCGGGAGCGGTATACGAACAGTCGCTCTGAGGTGGAGGACAAGATTCGCCGATGGAGTGGGATGCTTACAGAGGAGGAGAAACGAGAGTTACTGGAACGGAATCGGCCGGTCATATCAGCGCAGGCCGCGGCTATGCCATCGAAACCAGTGGCAGCAGGAGGTGCATCCCGTGCGACGGCTGTGGGGGCGAGTGCTCCACCGAGACGGACGGTATCGCCGAAGGCGTCGGTTACTCCAGTAGTGAAGGAGCAAGGAGTGGAGTCGGTCGTCAAGGTTTCCGATCCGGCATTTGTGGAGGCCGTGGCTCAGGCGGAAAAGGAGAAAGCGTTGGTATCACTGACTCCACCTCCCCCTGAAAAGATCGAGGGAGAAAATCTCATCGAATCGTTGGAGACTCCGGTGAAGACAATGTATGAGGCGAGTTGTGATACCTGCGGTACGGATATCGAGGTACCGTTTAAGCCGGATGGAAAACGTCCGACATTCTGCAAAGACTGCCTCCGTGATTATCAGCGGGCGACCGCCAAGGTGCGGGATGTAGATCAGAAAAAAAGACAAAGTACGGTAGAGAGGGATGCGACGGAGGAGAGGCGACCGGTGAAAAGGGCGGAGACTGTAGCATACGTTTCTCCGGATCAGCCGATGATGCTCTCTCAGGCGGCACATATGGTTCCGAAGAAAATAAAAACACTTCGGAGCCGGCCGAAAGTCGATTTGAATGATGTTCGGTCGATGATCAGCGATATGCGAGGGAAGAATCAGGGGAGTTAGGATGAAGAATAATATATAATAATCAGAATATCATATGGAATTCAAACGACGACACAAGAAGATTTATGCGGTGTGGATAGTGATATCGTGTTTGGTGGCTTTTTCGATGGTGCTTTTTCTCCTTGCTCCTCTTTTCTATTGATTCAAATGGATATATAAGTAGGTATGAAGGACTCCTCGACTCTATTTCTGCGCTTGGTGTTGCTCGCCTTACTGATTCTCTCAGGGTGGTTATATTTGCTTTCTCGGAAAGAGCATGCTCGTGATACCACGATTGGGGCGGAGATCGCCCGTCTGGAGGCAGAATCAGAGAAAATGCGCCAGGAAAATCTCTCACTGAAAGAACGCATCGCTTATTTTTCTTCGGATGCTTTTCAGGAGCGTGAAGCAAAAGAGAAGCTGGATTATAAGAAGCAGGATGAGCGGGTTGTCGCGGTACGACCGAGTCGGGAGTCAGTATCGGTTCCGACCCTTCTTTCCTCCGCAGAATCGAGGTATAATGGAGAAGATGTGCCGAACCATCGGAAATGGTGGAGGCTTTTTTGGTAGTAGCATATAATGGGATTCCGGTATGAATAAAACACAAACAAGCGATATGAATAGGACAAGAACAAAGATTATTCTCTTTGGTGTGGTTGGTGTGATTTTTTTCGCAGGTTCTCTTCTTTTGATCGTCGCGTATGCCGTTCCCTATGCTTGGGCGCAGACGCTCCGCAATGGGCTTTTTTTGCCGGCGGTTATCGTTGAGGGGAAACAGACGATTTCTTTCCGGGAGGTAGCAGGAAATCTCGCTGCCATCCGGCAATTTTACGAGAGTCAGGACTTTTCCGAAGTGGGTCTCCGTGTAGATTTTTCAAGTGACGATGGGAAGAAGCGGCTGAAGGTTCGAGAGAAAGAGCTTCTCAATAGACTGATCGAGAATCGAGCCATTCAGGTAATCGCCAATAGTCGCGGTATTTCAGTGACTGATGAGATGGTAGATCAGGGTGTGAAGCGCAAGCTCGACGAGTCCGGATCGATGGAAACAGTGAAAGAAGATTTGGATCGCCTGTATGGTTGGTCTCTCGATGATTTCAAGGAAAAGATTGTTCGAAGCGCCCTCTATGAAGAGGAGTTGAATACGGTTTTCATGCGCGAGGATGGAACGCTCCTCTCGGCGAAGATACGAATTGGAGAAGCAGAGACGGCTCTCGCGAGGGGCGCCTCATTTGATCAGGTCGCAAAAGAATATTCCGACGGGAGGACGGCTGAAGACGGGGGAAGATTAGGTTGGTTTGAGATCGGAGACCTCACTCCGGAGCTTCGTAAGAGCGTTGAATCCCAACGAATGGGTGTTTCCGGAGAAACGATCGAGAGCTCGCTCGGGTTTCATATTGTACTGGTAGATGCCATGAAGGAAGAAGAGGGGAAGAAACGATACCAATTGAGACAAATTTTCGTACAAAAGCCGATGTTTTCTGACTGGCTCTCTTCGCAGATGCGAGGGATGAAAGTATGGGTTTTCAATGATGAATATGATTGGAGTTCGGATACTGCGCGATTGGAATTTCATGACGAGACCATGAGAAACTTCGAAGCGGAGCTGATCCGGAATAAGACGGGTGATGCTGCTTTCCTTTTCTATTGAAATTTTCGAAAAAATTAATAGGTAATATAAGGTCTTATGAATGAACAAGAGGATATTATTGTTCTCGGGCAAGAAGGAGGACGGGAAAATGACATAACATCAATGGAGCATAAAGAGCCTCATCGAGAGAAAGTGGTGATAGCTGGAATTATCGGCGGGGTTTCCGGAGCGCTGATCGTTGCAGGTATTTTCGGGGCGCTTCTTTCTCAGGGGAAGTTTGAGTCGATGATGCCTGAAAAGAAGGCTATGGAGAGTGCCGAGCAGAAACAAATCGTGACGGAGTCGGATGCGATGATTGTTGATACCATCGAAAAGTCGATGCCTGGTGTGGTCAGTATCATTATCTCTAAAGATGTTCCGAAATTGCAGCGCTTCCAATCTCCATTCGGTGGATTTCCGTTCTTTTTTGAAAATCCTTCTGATAATAACGGGAGCTCCGGATCCGAGAAGAAACAGATCGGGAGTGGTTCTGGATTTTTCGTCTCTTCTGATGGACTTATCGTGACGAATAAGCATGTGGTATCTGACTTGCAAGCCGAGTACACTGTACTTGTCGGCGAGGAGAGTTACCCTGCCGTCGTGTTGGCACGGGATCCTTCGAATGATATCGCTCTGTTGAAAATCGAAGGGTCGGAATTCACAGCGCTTCCATTAGGGGATTCAGAAGCATTGAAAGTCGGAGAGACCGTGCTCGCCGTGGGGAATCCATTGGGTGAATTCGCGAATTCAGTGAGTCGAGGGATTATTTCAGGATTGAAACGAACATTAATGGCTGGTACCGGCCGCGGTGACAGTGAACAGCTCCTTGGTATCATCCAGACGGATGCAGCGATTAATCCAGGGAATTCCGGTGGACCACTTCTGAATATTTCTGGAGAAGTGGTAGGAATCAATGTAGCGATGGCGCAGGGGGCAGAGAATATCGGTTTCGCCATCCCGATCAATCAAGTAAAGAAAGTCATCGATCAGGTGAAGACTACGGGGAAGATTTCTACGGCGTATCTCGGGGTGCGGTATGTACCGATTGATGAGCAATTGAAAAAAGACGCCGATCTCCCTTTCGACTCCGGCGTGCTCATCGCTCGTGGCGAGACGATTCGTGATTTCGCAGTGATG
>JAUPWD010000034.1 GCA_030916685.1 Patescibacteria group bacterium | reverse complement strand
TGGATCGACAAAATACGAAATACGAAATACGAAATACAAGATACTGTTTTCTTGGGTTACTTCAGTGGGACGGCGAGTCATGATGACGATTTCAAATCGATAACCGGATCGCTCCTTGCTGTGATGAAGGTGCGTCCGTCGGTTATACTCGTCATCGCCGGGCCACTTATCCTCGATGACGTATTCGAGCCCTTTCATGAGCGGATCATTAGACTGCCATTTGCCGGTCGCCGAGAGCATTTCGAGAACATATCGGGGATCGATATCAATCTCGCGCCGCTCGTAATGGAAAATCCATTCTGCGAAGCGAAGTCAGAGTTGAAATTTTTCGAAGCCGGGGCATTCGGTATTCCGACGGTGGCCGCAGCGACGCGAACATTTCGCGAGGCGGTAGCTGATGGCATCGATGGATTCGTCGCATCGAATCCTTTCGAATGGCAGGAAAAACTTCTTAATCTTATCGATGACGAGCAGCTGCGAAAAAATACTGGTGAGGCGGCACGGAAAAAAGTATCTGAGAAGTACACGACGGAAAATGCGAAGAATGAGGAGTATTACCAATATCTCAAATTGACGATTGAGCGGTTAACGAGTTAATGTGTTAACGGGTTGAAGTCAAGGAGGGGGCGTGGAGATGAGGTCTTTTAACTCGTAAACACGTTCATTACTTTTTAAATAATTCTAAAATTAAGATATGAGAGTACTGATAACGGGTGGAGCGGGATTTATCGGAAGTGCGTGTGCCAAGGCATTGATGGATCGGGGGGATACTCCGATACTCGTGGACAATTTCAATGATTATTATGATCCGCAATTGAAGCGGGATCGCATTTCGAAATTCCTCAAGGCATACAAGGGGAAGTTCGTCTTGCGGAAAGGTGATATCCGCGATCGGAAATTCATGGAACGGGTGTATAAGAATGACAAGCCGGAAAAGGTGATACACCTCGCGGCGATGGCCGGCGTGCGGAGCTCCATTCTCGATCCGATGCTGTATGCCGATGTGAATGTGATGGGAACAACCAATCTCCTTGATCTCGCAGTGAAATACAAGGTGAAGAATTTCGTGTACGCATCGTCTTCTTCCGTCTACGGATTGAACAAACCACCATTCTCCGAAACGGACTTCGTCGATACGCCAATCTCTCCGTATGCCGCGACGAAGAAGGCGACTGAACTCATCGCGCATACATTCAGTCATCTCTCCGGTATGCCGACGACGGGACTCCGATACTTCACGGTCTATGGGCCATGGGGTCGTCCGGATATGGGAGTGTTTAAATTTATCGAGAATATCGTTCTTGGAAAAACGATTGATGTCTACAATCGCGGCAAGATGAGTCGGAATTTCACCTATATCGACGATATCGTTTCGGGAACAATCACGGTGCTTGATGCTAATCTTCCTTGTACGGTTATGAATATCGGCGGAGACAAGGAAGACGCTCTGCTTCGGTATATCGAAGTGACGGAGGAATGTGTAGGAAAAAAGGCGAAGAAGAATCTCATGCCGATGCAACCGGGCGATGTGAAGAGTACCGTCGCCAATATCAAGAAACTTCGCAAGCTTGGTTGGGCGCCGACGACTCATATCGAGGAGGGCGTCAAGAACTTCGTCGCATGGTATCGGGAATATTATAAAGTGTAGAAGTGAGAGTTTAGAAAAGCGGCGAGTCGAAGGATTCGCTGTTTTTCTTTGGTTTTTTTGTTGATTGTTAGCTGTTTTTTGTTCACTGACCTTGGCTTGACCCTGCACTTATTTGGCACAGCGCCAAAGGCGCAAAGAATCCTACTAACTCATAAAAACATTTTATATCCTCAACTATCCGTTTTATTAAAACCATTAAAGTGCCAAATAAGTGCTGGGTTGATACCATCTCGGAAAAGTGGTACACTGGTCGGGCAATATATCAATTCACTTTTATCGGTATGGCCAAGGAGACTTCCAAACGATCGATGATCGAGGTACGGGGGGCGAGAGTGAATAATCTGAAAAATATCGATGTGGATATCCCGAGAGGGGGACTCGTCGTGGTGACGGGACTGTCCGGTTCCGGAAAGTCATCTTTGGCTTTCGACGTGGTGTATGCGGAGGCGAATCGGCGATATGTCGAGTCGCTTTCTTCATATGCGCGCAATTTCCTCGACGCAATGGAAAAACCGGATGTGGATGCGATACGAAATCTCTCTCCGGCGATATCGATTGATCAGAAGAGCGTTTCGCGCTCGCCTCGTTCGACGGTTGGGACGATGACGGAGATCTATGATTTCCTCCGAGTGTTGTTCGCCAAAGTCGGCGTGCCGCATTGTCCGAAGTGCGGAGCGCATTTGTCGAAGAAATCGTTCCGGGAAATCCTCGACGATATCCTGGGATTTCCGGATGGAACCGTGGTAATTTTCTCGGCCCGAAGCGCTGCTTTCGATGGGAAAACACTTGGAGAAATCGTCGCGCTTGCGAGGGAATGGGGGTATTCACGTCTCCGTCTGGAGAAGAATGTGGTGTCTATCGCTGATGCGGAGCATATGCTCGGCGGCGAGCCGACGGAATTGATCGAAGTGGTAGTGGATCGCATGACACTTGATCTCGCACGTCCAGACAAGGAGCGTATTCTCGATTCCCTTTCGACAGCATTCCATGCAGGGCAGGGGACGATGAATATTTTCGTTGAGGGAAACGGAGTGATCACGTATCATTCGGAGTATCGTTGTGAGCCGTGTGGCGTGGAATTCTCTGATCTTCATCCGAGTTGGTTCTCATTCAATAATCCCGAGGGAGCGTGTCCGAGGTGCTCCGGTCTCGGTGTCACTTTGGAATTCGATCCGGAGCTCGTGATACCGAATCACAATCTCTCCCTCCTCGAAGGGGCGATCCGTCCGTGGAGCAAGATGAATGGAGAGCGATCCCGTGAGCATGGCCCAATGCGTGAACTCGCAGATCTTTCTGCGAGACAGAGATTTTCACTCTCGGTACCACTTTCGAAACTCGCCGCGAAACATCTGAAGGTGATACTTCACGGCGAAGGCAAAGAATCGGGATTTCCGGGGGTGCTTGCCCTCCTCGAACGGAAATACCGGGAAACGAAATCAGATCATCTCCGTTCCGAAATCGAGGACTATATGCATTCGGAGGTCTGTCCAGAGTGCGCGGGAAAAAGATTGAACAAGCGAGCGCTCGCAGTGAAAATTGGCAAGCACTCAATCGATCAACTGACATCGCTTTCGGTATCGGATTTCCGTTCGGCGGTCGTCAGTTTCCCGAAAGATATCGAGGCGGAGAAAAATCTCGTCGCCGCATTGACGCGCGAGATGGATTCGCGACTCGAAGCGGTGGAGAAAGTCGGCCTCGGATACCTCGAGCTCGCCCGGAGCGCCGATACGCTTTCCGGTGGCGAGGCGCAGCGCATACGCCTCGCGGTGCAGATGAAATCCGGACTCTCCGGCGTGCTCTATGTGCTCGATGAACCATCTGTGGGGCTCCATAGTCGGGATACGGAGCGGTTGATACAGGCGCTCGAAGAACTCCGCGAAATGGATAATTCACTTGTTGTGGTTGAGCACGATCGTGAAGTAATGAAGCGAGCAGATTATATTATCGATCTCGGTCCGGGTGCGGGTAAGGAAGGTGGGGAAATTATTTTCGCCGGAACGCCGGAAAAACTTTTGAAATCGAAAACATTGACGGCTGACTATCTTTCGGGGCGACGGAAGGTTTCGGTGAAGCAGAACGTACGGAAAGGGACGGGGAAGTCTATCGTGATCGAAGGGGCGAGTGAGCACAAACTGAAAAATATCGATGTTGCGATTCCTCTGGGAAAGTTCGTGGCGGTATCCGGTGTGTCCGGTTCAGGGAAGTCTTCGCTCGTGCATGACATTCTTGGCAGAGCGCTTTCGAAAAAATTCTATCAGGCCAAGGCGGAACCGGGGAAGTATCGGAGGCTCGTCGGACTTTCGGAAATCGACAAGGTGATTTCGGTCAATCAGGATCCCATCGGACGCACACCACGATCGAATGCTGCTACCTATACCGGCGTCTTCAGTCTCGTGCGGGATATTTTCGCGCTTGTTCCGGAAGCGGAGAAGGCGAGGTATTCGGCGAGTCATTTCAGTTTCAACATGAAGGGTGGTCGCTGCGAGGCCTGCCAGGGCGGCGGACAGAAGAAGATTGAAATGTATCTGCTCCCCGATCTCTATGCTCCGTGCGAGGTCTGTCGCGGGACGAGGTATAATGCGAAGACGCTTTCTATCGAATATCGTGGGTTGAATATCGCACAGGTGCTTAATCTCTCTGTTTCCGAGGCACGACATTTTTTCCTCGATCAGCCGATGATCGAAGAGAAGTTGCGTGTATTGGAAGAGGTGGGACTCGGGTATCTCATCCTCGGGCAGAGCGCACCGAATCTCTCAGGCGGTGAGGCACAACGAGTGAAGCTCGCAACAGAGCTCGCGCGGAAATCGACCGGAAAGACGCTCTATATCCTGGATGAGCCGACGATTGGACTCCACTTCGAAGACGTACGACGGCTCCTTGAAGTGCTCGACGCGCTCGTGGATAAGGGGAATACCGTGCTCGTCGTGGAACACAATACGGATGTGATCATGCATGCGGATTCCGTGCTTGAGCTCGGACCCGAGGCGGGAGCGGGCGGCGGAGAGCTGGTTTATACCGGGACGCCGGCCGGATTGAAAAAATGCAAGAAGAGTTTTACGGCGAAATACCTTTGAATAAAATTTCTAATTTTCAATTTTGAATTTCTAAACAATTTTTTAATGAATAAATTTTTGAATTGAAAAATTGTTTCATTGTTTGAAAATTAGAAATTAGAAATTGAAAATTTTTTTGAATATGATACTCCTCACTAAAAATATTATCGCGACGCTCGCATACTATGATGTCATGGGATACCCAATGACTTCTTTCGAGGTGTGGAAGCATTTTCTCGCGGTGGAGAATGAAGTGGGTCGGGAAGAGGTGACGCTCTCTGCTGTCTCTGAAGCGATTACCATGCTCGTGAAGGATGGTCGGGTTCGGCAGGATCGCGGATTTTATTTCCTCCCTGATCGGAATGGATTGGTGGAACAGCGGCTTTCCGAAGGGAAGGTATCGGTGGCACGCCTGAAAAGAGTGCGGCGATTGGCATGGCTCCTCCGTTTCCTGCCGTTCGTCCGGATGATTGGAGCGACGGGAAGTCTCGCCATGGAAAAAGGAGAGAAGGATAGTGACTGGGATCTCCTGATCGTTCTCCGGAAGGATTTCATTTTTACCGGGCGGGCGATCGTCACACTCTTTCTTCAGTGTATCGGGAAGCGAAGGCATGGGAAGAAGACGAAGAATCGCGCATGTCTTAATTATTTTCTCACCGATGAATCGCTTGAAATCGGAACCAAGGATCTCTATTCGGCACATGAATATCGATTTCTCATACCTTTGTTCGGCTGGGATACCTATCGGAAATTCGAGATGACCAATCGTTGGATTGTCCGTTTCCAGCCTCAGTTCTCTTTGACCGAGAAACCATCTTTTTTTCTGATAAATGATTCGCGTTTGGCGGCGCGGTGTCGAGCGTTTCTCGAATGGATTTTCGGTCACGTATTTCTCGAGACGCATCTTCGATCGTGGCAGCAGAAAAAAATTTGGAGGAATCCATTGTCGAAACTCGAGGCAAGCTACATAGAGGCGACTGACCGCGCGCTCATCTTTCTTCCGAAACCGCGCGGACCGAGAACGTTCGTCGCTTTTCGGGATCGACTCGCGGATTTACGCCTACCCTGAGTTTTCGAGATAGATACTGAGTGGGGAAATATGGTATACTGGGAGTCAAGAGAAATATCAAAAAGAAAAAAGAGAAACAGGTATGAAATTTATCTATACGGCCAGAAATATCGCGACCGGCGAGACGCGCGGCGGTGAGATTGACGCCAAGTCCGATCAGGATGTAGCCGGGAGTCTTCGTGCCGAGGGGTGGCTCGTTACATCGCTCAAATCGATGGCCGTCGATGAGAAGGCTCCGGGGATAAAATTCTTCGATCGCTTCGTTTCCGTTCCTTTGAAGGAGAAGATGATTTTTACTCGGAATCTCGCGGTCATGGTATCCTCCGGACTTACGATTTCCCGTGCGGTGTCGAACTTGAGCGAGCAGACGAGTAACAAGGCTTTTCGGAAAATCCTTGTATCGGTGCATGATGACTTACAGGCTGGATTGACCCTTTCTGAGGGATTGTCGAAATTCCCCGCAGTGTTTAATGAACTTTTCGTCAACATGATCAATGTTGGTGAGGTGAGTGGTAATCTCGAAGAAGTTTTGGAGATCCTCGCCGTACAGCTGGAGAAAGAAAATGATCTTACATCGAAGGTTCGCGGAGCACTTATGTATCCAGCAGTCATTTTCGTCGCGATGATCGGTATCGCCGTCCTGATGCTGACGTATATCCTCCCGAAGATTACGGGAGTGTTCAAGGATATGGACGTGACATTACCGAAATCAACCTTGTTCATCATGGGAGCATCGGATTTTCTGATCGCCCATTACTTCATTGTTATTGGGCTGTTTATTGGGGGCATGGTCGGTATCAAGGTTCTGTATAGTCAACCATTCGGAAAGCGATGGTTCGATTGGCTTTTTCTCTCGATGCCGATCGTAGGAAATATTATCGTCAAAGTGAATTGTGCCCGATTTGCGCGTATTTACAGTTCGCTCCTGCGTTCGGGCGTTTCGGTAGTGGATGGGCTCACAATCGTCATGAAAACGCTCTCGAATTCTTTTTATCGTGATGCATTGACGGAGGCGCTGAACGAAATTCAAAAGGGCGTGGAGATGAGTGTGGTGATCAGGAAATACCCGAAGATTTTCCCGATACTGGCGCCGCAGATCATCGAAGTTGGCGAGGAGACCGGAAAGACAGAAACGGTATTGGCACGTCTCGCAGATTTCTATGAAGGAGAAGTGGATCAGATTACGAAGAACATGTCATCTATCCTGGAGCCGATTCTCATGCTGTTCATCGGTGGCGGCGTGGGATTTTTCGCAGTGGCGATGTTGACCCCGATGTACTCGGTATTGGAGAACATAAAATAAAAAACAGAAAGCACAAAATGCCAAACAAAACACAAAACAGAACAATAAAGGCACAAAATCTCTTTCTCTTGGT
>JAUPWD010000033.1 GCA_030916685.1 Patescibacteria group bacterium | reverse complement strand
TACCGATATTTTCAATACTTGAATATGCGAGCATCCGTTTCACATCGGATTCCGAAAGTGCATACATCACTCCAAGCACCGCCGAAATCGATCCGAGAACGAGGAGGAGAAGCCCCCATTCCATAGGAGCGCCCGGGAAAAAATCAAAGAAAAATCGGATAATCATGAATACCGCCGTCTTCAGCATCACACCAGACATAAGCGCCGAGACATGTGACGGCGCCGCCGGATGCGCCTCTGGAAGCCAGATATGGAGCGGAATAATACCTGCCTTCGTACCGAAACCGAGAAGCGCCAATCCATAGATCCAACTAAGCGTCATGGTATCGATCGATCCGAAAGCCGTGCGCCACATATCAAAATCAAATGATCCGGTGGCCTGCTGCGCGAGAAAAAATGACAGTGTGATGAATGCCGTTCCGAAATGAGTCATAAGGAAATAGAGGAACCCCGCGCGGACATTCTTCTCATCGTGATATTCCGTCACCACGAGAAAGTATGATGCGAGAGACATGATTTCCCAAACGACGAGGAAAAAGAGTGCGTTATTTGCCACCGGGACAAGGAAAAGACCCGCGAGAAAAAGCGCGTAAAAAAATCCGAATGATTCTGATCGATAGTGCCCGCCGGATTGTTTGCGATATCCGATACCGTAGAGCGATGCCATCATCGCGACGACCGAAATAATCAGGAGAAAGAAAGCAGAAAGTCCGTCAACATGAAATGAAAAGGAGAGCAACGGAAAGGCACTTTCAAATGACTCCGCCACTCCGACCCCCTGATACAGAATACTTCCAGAAAAAAGCGAGACGAGGTGAGATGCGAGGAAGCCACTCCCCTGGGTCACGCCATCGGTCATCTTCTGAGTGGCTATCCGAGAAACGATGAAACCGGCACATCCCCCGAAAAGAAGGATTCCGAGTGCCCAGAAAAAAGTATTCAATGTCGCAAATTGTTCAATCATAATGGTTTCAGACGGACTTTTCCTCTAGTTCGATATCTTCCAGAATATGGAATAATGCGGCGATCACCTGCTTGGGCGATGGTGGATCTCCAGGAATCTCGAAATCAACCGGGATCACTTCGGAAAGGGAATTATGAATCGCGTACGAATCTCGAAACACACCTCCATTGATAGCGCCATCACCGACCGCTACAACAATCTTCGGTGTCGGCATCGCCTCATAGGTTCGGCGTACCGCCTCGGCCATATTGCGAGATACTGGACCGGTTACCATGAGCATATCCGCATGGCGCGGTGACGCAGTAAACTTGATACCGAATCGCTCGACATCATAGTAACAATTTGAAAGTGCGACGAGCTCCTGCTCCTCGGCATTTGAGGATCCTGCGGCAACCTCACGAATCGTGAGCGATCCCTCAAATATACGAGCAATCTTTTCCTGGAGCTTTTTCCCCGTTACCTCGACATCACCCTCAATCAGATCCGCGAGAGGGATCACTGTCTTTGGTGTCGTGGCAATTTTTCTCAAAATTCCGTACATAAGCGTTACCGTGTGGATTTTTTGCAAACAAAAAAAGGTATTCCTCCTTTTTCTTGCTTTTTAAAAAGATTTTTGTCGAAAAAGACGCTTTTATCCTACTCTTTTTGACATATTTGTCAATTTCTCCCCTCAAGTGAGACTTTCTTCTTTTCCGACCAGTATTTGTGAACTACCGGCAGAAAAGAAAGGACGATAATTCCGAGAATGATCGGGAGGAGATATTTATCCACATCGATCGAAGTTCCCAGGAAATACCCAGCAAGAATAAGCCCGAAAACCCATGCAAACCCACCGATAACATTGAAGAAAAAGAAGCTCTTGCGGTTCATCTTCGCCACTCCGGCGACAATCGGCGCGAAAGTCCGAACAATCGGCATGAATCGGGCGAGAAAAATCGTCCGACCTCCATTTTCATTATAAAAATCCCGGGCATGCTCCGCATGTTTTTTCTTGAAAAAAAACGAATCTTCTCGGGAAAACAACTTCTCCCCAACCCGATACCCGAATTCATACCCGACGAAATTTCCGAGAAGTGCTGAAATAAAAACTGATATAAGAAGGAGTGGCAGAGAAAAAATATCCTGAGATGCAAGCACTCCCGCGACGAAAAGAAGTGAATCTCCCGGCAAAAAAAATCCGAGAAACAACCCAGTCTCTGCGAAAACGATAAAACACACCCCTGCCAATCCGATTACAGTGATAAGTTCCGGCAAACTGATTCCAAAAAAATCCATACGAGATAATCCATTACGAAATTTCAATTCATTGTATCAGAAAAACCGAATCCGAAGAAGTGTCGTCAACCGAGATGACTCAAGAAATTCTCAAGCTACGAGCGAGTCTCATCATACAGGAGTGTCGCTATCTTCCGCGAAATCATTCCCTTGCGAAGAAGCTCGGAAACTCCATCTTCATAAGCCTTCTCCATGCTCCGCTCTCCGAAAGATGCGTCCACGATTTCCAGCATATCCTTATGCTTCAAAAAAATCGCCTCAGCAGTCCGCTTCGAATCCTCGAAAAAACGCTCATAGGCCTTGGCGACATCCTCAATAGACCGGATGTATAATTCGGATTCCAGAAGGGATCGCTCCCGCAATCGCCCTACTTCCTTCGCTGCCTTCTGCGCCATAACCTGTTGTGCTCGGTAATAGGCATACCGCTCGACGATAATATCATCCTCACGCTTTTTCATGCCGAATATCTTCATGATGAAATGCGTAATCGACTCAAACCAATCAGGAATATACCTATCTTCCCCCTCGGGCACCTGAGGAGCTCCCTCTTCTATCCTCTCCTGCTGGACCTCAAGCTTTGATTCGAGCAGTCGGAATACCCTATCAGGAATTTCGCGGTACATAAAAAGAAGTTTCAGTACATATTCTTCCATGCCGATAGCATAGAGACGTATCGCCCGCTCAAATGCCATTGGGTCATCGAGAAATACAGCATCGCAGGCCTTGCATTCCTGATTTAATCCAGATAAATACTTCTTCTTCAGTGATTCATGTACGGTATCGCGGAGGTATCCCTTTTCAAAAAATCCATCCAGCTTCCCAAGTGCATGGGAAAACGCATAAGCTCGACTCTGTCTGTATTCGGCATTTTCAATGGATGAAAGGGCATCCAACTTGAATGCATGAATCATCTTACCAATGGTCGTCGCCTTCACAAACAACGTGAAGTACACGCAGCCGATCGTGAGCGCCAGCAAAAACTCCTTCACCGAAAAATCATATGCCCATCCTGCGACAGAAAAATTATCAGGAATCAGAAGCACCATCGTCACCGCAAGGGCTCCGCGCAAGCTCCCCCAAGAGAGCAGGTGCTGCCACGACATCGGTATCGGCTCCTCCTTCTTCATGCGGTTGAGAATCCATGCAACCGGATAGATCGACAGCGCACGCCCAATCATCACAACGAGAACAGCAAAGAGTACGGGCACCGCGAACATCCGAAAATCAATCGGGAGATTTGCGAACAGGAGTCCCATCGATATGAATACCAGGGAATTGGCAAGAAAAGCAAAATACCCCCAATACCGCTCCAAAAATGATTCCACACGTGGGGAAATCTTCGAACGCCCATAATTTCCAATAACCATCGACGCCATCACCGTGGCGATGATAGAAGAAAGATGTACCACATGACCCCCAATCGACAAAGAATGTGCAATCGCCTCGGAAAGGATGAACGTAAGATGCGCCACGAGCATCGTGATTGTCACCTCGGCATGTTCGTCCTCTTCTACTTTTTCGAGAATCTTAGCAAAAAGAAATCCCATAAAGATACCAAATGCCACTCCTCCGACGACCATCACCGAAAACGACACTATCCCACTCAGGATCGTCGCCGCACCATGAAATCCCGTCGTCGCCACTCCGAGCACCACGAGAAAGAGAGCGAGTGATGTCCCATCATTAAACAAGCTCTCTCCTTCAAAAAGGAAAGACAATCTCCGGGGAACGCCATACTCTTTAAACAGAGCGAGTACCGCCACGGGATCAGTCGCTGAAATCAAGGCGCCAAACAAAAATACGACGATCATCGGGATTTCAAGTCCGAACCAGGAGAGGAGATACCAAAGAACGAGACCAACGAACGCGGCTGAAATAAGGAGACTTCCGATAGAAAAAAACGAAACAGCCCAGATATTGTGCTGCAATTCCCGTATCCGCATATTGTAGGCGGATTCGAAAATGAGAATCGGAAGAAAGATATAAAACAGAAGCTCTGGAGTGAGCGTAAATTCCCGTAAAAAGGAAAACGGTCCGACATACGAAAGCGGGACCAGAAGCGATCCGACCAGCATGAGGAGCACGGTGTACGGCAGTTTAATTTTCCGGGAAATATAATATGTTCCCACTGAGGCGAGAAGGAGCGTAAACATCGACAACGTATATTCGAGAGACATAAGTATTTCCAAAAAAAATAAGCCTCAAAATCGGCCAATAGAAAATTATCACCATACATTTATACTCCTTTTATGAAAGAGGGTCAACAAAAAACCCTCCGGATTCCCGGAGGGTTTTTCAAGCATTCGAACAAGGCGATTACTTCAAGGTTACGGTTGCACCGGCTTCCTCGAGCTTCTTCTTGATCGTTTCAGCATCAGCCTTGGAAACCTTCTCCTTGACAGCCTTTGGAGCAGCGTCAACGATGTCCTTCGCTTCCTTGAGTCCGAGACCAGTGATTTCACGAACAGCCTTGATCACATTGATCTTCTGAGCACCCACAGCGGTCAATTCGACATCGAACTCGCTCTTCTCCTCAGCCACTTCAGCAGCGGCGGCAGGAGCGGCACCACCCATCATCATTGGAGCAGCAGCAGATACACCAAACTTCTCTTCGAGTACCTTTACGAGTTCAGAGAGGTCGAGTACGCTCATCTTCTCGATTTCAGCAACGAGCTTCTCAAACTTGGCCGGCACGACGACTTCTTTTACTTCTTCAGTCATATGATTTCTTAATACAAATTACTTAGTTAACAAGTTCACGAGTTAACGAGTTTCGAGCGAAAAGGTTTTGCAACCCGTTAACTCGCAACCCGTTAACCGAAAAATTGTTTTCAAAATTACTTCTTGCTTTCAGCCACCGCATCGAGCACTCGTACCAAACCAGAGAGGTTGGCAGACAATGTTCGAACAAATCCGCTGATCGGAGCCTGGAGCGTACCCACAAGCTTCGCGCGCATTTCATCACGACTTGGAAGCTTGGCGAGCGCCTTCACTTCTTCTGCCGAGAGCATCTTCGACTCGAGCGCACCACCGAGAATCGAAAGCTTCGTTTCCTTATTCTCCTTGATAAAGGTTGCGAGCGCTTTGGCTGCCGAAACTTCATCAGTTGAAAAAGCAACACCTACCTGACCCTCGAGCTTCGTGATATCCGCATCGATACCAGCATCCTTGAGTGCAATACCGAGAATCGTCTTCTTCAGCACCTGCCATCGAGAACCGCTTTCACGGAGCGCCTTACGCATCTTATCGAAGTCCTTCATCGTCACGCCCTTGTAGTCAGCGAAGACGAGCGCCTTCGAATCCTTGATCTGCGCGACGACAGCATCCTTCAATACTTGCTTCTCATTTTTTCGCATCATACCTTTACGATTCTATTTAAAATCTCAATGCAAGATATACAGAATGTATGACTTGCTTATCGACTGAAACTCCATAATTTCGGCTGCAAATTTCTGAAAAGCTCGTCGGGTTATCATGATAGCCCTCCTCACTTTCTCAGAATTTTCGCTCGAAATTCTGAAGTTTCATTTCGATATGAGTTTTTCAATAGAATCTTTCTCTTAAAAACAAAACTGCGAACCATCAGGGTCCGCAGAGTAAAGAAATCCGACCATCACTTCAAGGTCTCATGACCTTTGGTGAAAAATTCTTTCCTCGTGAGGACTTCTGATATCTTCCGACACCCGCCTCATTTCTACGGAACCTATTCACTTGTCCACTTCTGAAAAATCAATATTACTTCACTTCTTCCGTTTTCTCTTCCGCGACCGGAGCTTCGACAGCTTCAACTGGGATTTCCGCTACTGCCTCCACTTCCGTAGCTTCTTCAACAGGAGCTTCCTCCACCTTCACTTCTTCTACTACTGCCTTGTCTGCCACAGCTTCAGCGACGGCAGGCTCTTCTACAACTGGACGATCCATCTTCACGACGATCTTCTTTCCTTCAATCACACCTTCCTTTACGAGGAGATTGTGGACGGTCGGAGAAAGCTGTGCACCCTGACCCATCCAATACTGAATGCGTTCAGTGCGAAGAACGGTCTGCTTGGTGTGAGGATTATGGCTACCCATCACTTCGATGTGGCGACCACCAGGAGCCACCGTATGCTCCTGCAAAACCAGACGATAACTCGCCTGATTCCTCTTTCCGGTACGATTGAAACGAATCTTTAACATAGTTCAAACAAAAAATAAGCCAAATAAGCTTGTAGAAACCAGTTTAAGCCAAAACTGGAATGGTGTCAATAGGCCAAAATAAACAACTAACAATTAACAGTCAACAGGTAAGAAGGAGTAACAAATAACAGTTAACAGTTAACGAAAGAAAAACTACAAAAAAGACTTATTCGACCTGTTTTTTGTTATCTGCTAACTGTTTGTTGTCTACTGTTATCTGTTAACTGCTCACTGATCTATGACACTTCTCGCACAAACAGCCATTTTTTACGATAAGACCCTCGAAATAGTCCTTGCCATAGTGATAGTAGAGTTCCTCCCCTGCCTTGATGTTTTTCTTCGCCACGATGAAAATCCGCCCCCTGCGATTGATCGCCTCACAATTTGGGAGACACGAATGATTCACGTAGCGCGCCGTATTCCACCGAGGGCTTCCGTCGATGTCCCATTTCTTGTTCACATTAAAGATATATTTTCCATCAGAATCCTCCGTTGCCGAAACTTTTTTCCCGATATACTCAATAATCGTCGACCCCTTTGGTATTGCCTCCATGGCGAACAATCCCAAGCCAGCCTGAGCTCTTTTCACCTTCAATTCGAAATTCGACGCTGATTTCATATTATTTCCCACTCAATATTCATATTTTTCCATCTTACCGCATTTAAAAATCTTTCACCATATTATTATCCCGGAAAGGGATAAACAATAGCTAGCTTCCCCTTAAGTTTAGAGTGCTTAGTCAAAAAATATAAATTCTTTAAGATAAAATCAAAAAGCCTCGACTGATCATGTCAGAAGAGGCCTATTTGAGTGAGGGCTGTTCGGTTGCGTTAAGCGTCCGTTTCTAATACAACGTCCAACCCAAGTATGATATCCTCGCATTTGGGATCGGGATGCTTGCTACAACGAACTGTAGTCTCGGTATTTAACCTCCACGATCCCCACAGAGAGTGAGGGAGCTCATCTTCCGAATCGTGTTCCAGAAAAATTGTCACGACTACTTGGGATTCATCCTCTTCGTTACCCAAATGAAAATCAATTTTTCTTGTCATAAACGTATTATCGGCGGAGCAGTGCGAATTTTCGCACATGACTTCCATTGACCCAAGAATGATTTCCGTAATACGAACATCTTTTAGGGTTGAAGCGAATGAATGGATCCGATTCAGAAAGTATTCCCGGTACCGATCATCCGGCCCAAAAACACCACCAAGGCTAAACGGGCCATACCAGCTTACCCTGGCATTGAACCAATTTTCGAAACCGTCTAAAACGATTGCTTCCATCAGTTCAGTTGCCAGCGCTACCGACGCGCTAAAGGTTATTTTAGCCATCTTTACTTCTCCTTGTAAAAGGAACAGCAGATTCGGGTCTACCGAAATCTGGTTAGGCAGGAATTGCACTAACGTAACAGTATAACATACATACTGTTTTGTGTCAAGATATCTAGGGATTTTAGCTATTATCTGGCATATTATGCCTCACCTAAGGGACATCTCATCCTGCCCCTTGTATAATTCAAAAAGACGCTGAATTTCTTGTCTCCA
>JAUPWD010000032.1 GCA_030916685.1 Patescibacteria group bacterium | reverse complement strand
GGACTTTTGGCGGTCGCAGTCTTCATGATTCTTTTCTATCGTTTCCTCGGACTCATCGCGGTGGTCGCACTGCTTCTCTATACGGCGATGCTCGTCAGGATTTTCAAGCTCTCAATTTTCACGCCATTTCCGATTACGATGACGCTCTCTGGTATCGCAGGATTCATTCTTTCGATCGGTATCGCTGTGGATGCCAATGTGCTTATCTTCGAACGGACGCGTGAGGAACTCTCATACGGCAAGGGTGTCGCGAAGTCGCTCATCGAAGGATACCGGCGCGCATGGCCGAGTATTCGCGATGGACATGTCTCGACCTTGATTACGACGGTTATCCTCATCGGTTTCGGGACGGGATTTGTGAAAGGATTCGCGGTCATCCTCGCGCTCGGCGTTCTTCTCTCGCTCTTCACGGCTGTGGTACTCGTTCGTGTGACGACACGGTTTCTTATTCGGGATTGGTTTGAAGATAAGAAAGCATTGCTCGTCGCTCCGAAGAAGCTTCTTCAATAGAATCAATAACAAATAACAGTAAACAGTTAACGATAAAAATACAGAAGGAATGAGAATGTGTTGTTTGTTGGTTGTTAACTGCTGATTGAAAAATATGCTTCAGATTATTCAAAAGAGAAAATACGCCTACTGGTTTTCCGGAATTCTCACGATCGCGAGTGTAGCGATTCTTATTGTTTGGGGGCTTCGACTTGGTATTGATTTCAAGGGAGGGACACTCATGGAAGTTCGTTTCGCCAAGGATCCGGCACCTCAGGCCGTGGAAGTGACCGAGGCGCTCTCGGGCATCGACCTTCGAAGTCTCACGGCACAGCCGACGGAGGGAAATGGAATTCTCCTTCGGTATCTCGCATCGGATGAAAATACCAATGATGCCGGGTTGGGGAAGCTGAAGGAAATCGATCCTGAGGTTGCTCTTCTTCGGACAGACTTCATCGGTGCATCCGTATCGGATCAGATCAAGCGCAATGCTTTTACAGGAATATTCCTCTCAGTGTTTGCTATCGCCGCATATATCGCCTGGGCATTCAGTCGCGTATCACGACCGATTTCTTCGTGGGAATACGGTATCGGTGCGGTGATCGCACTTTCGCATGACATTCTCGTCGTGATCGGACTCTTCGTTCTCCTTGGACGTTTCTATGATATCGAAGTTGGTGTGCCGTTCGTCGCGGCGCTTCTCACGATTCTTGGGTACTCAGTGAACGATACGATTGTGGTGTATGATCGCATCCGTGAGAATCTCCAGCGTTCCGCCATTGGCAAGGAAGATTTCGAGATAACGGTGAATCGCTCTATTAATGAGACGCTCGGCCGTTCGATCAATACGTCGCTCACGGTGATCATCGTGCTCGTCGCAGTGACCGTCTTCGGCGGAGAGAGTATCCGTTGGTTCGGGGCGGCACTCCTCGCAGGAGTGTTTTTCGGAACGTATTCTTCGGTCTATATCGCCTCGGCTCTCATCGTCACGCGCTACAAGATGAAAGAAATCAGTAAACAGTAAACAAATAACAGTAAACAAAAAACGAGAAGGAGATTGAGATTTTGTTGTTAATTGTTAACTGATAATTGTTAATTGATGTATATGTGGAATCCATTTTCAAAAGATGATAAGGAAGATGACTTCGAAGCACAGCTCAAGGCGATGCCGGGCGCCCCGGATATGAGCAAAATGAATTTCATGCAGAAGATGGCAATGAAGAAATTCCTCAAGATGAGTCCGGAGGAGCAGCAGAAGATGGCCGCCAAGATGATGACGCCGAAAAATGTGGAGAAGAACAAGGGAGAAATCCTCGCTGGACTCGAGAAAATGCGCGCATCGAGGCAGATTTCCGATGATCAATACCGCCTGGCGAAGAAGAAACTGGGACTTTAGAGAAGTATTTGGTATTTCGTATTGCGTATTTCGTATATAATGCAGAGGTATGACTGAACAAGAACAAAAAATTGATGAGATACTGGATCGGGGGACGATAGTTAGTATCTTGCCCGATAAAGATACTTTCCGCACGCGACTTTTAGGTGGCGAGAAACTTCGCTTTTATATCGGTTTCGATGCGACCGCGCCGACGCTCCACCTGAGTCATGCGAAGAATATCATGCTCCTCGAAAAATTTCGCAAGCTCGGGCATGAAGTGATCGTTTTGTTTGGTGATTTCACGGCACGTATCGGTGATCCGACTGGAGAGAAATCCGCGCGTCAGCAACTTTCCCGCGAGGATGTTTTGAAAAATGTAGAAGCATGGAGAGTCTTGATCAGGCCTCTTATGGACTTCGATGCGACTGAAAATCCTCCCCAGATTAAATTCAATCACGATTGGCTCTCGAAAATGTCTTTCGAGGACGTGATTCATCTGTCTTCGAATTTCACCGTACAACAAATGCTCGAAAGGGATATGTTTGAGCGGCGCATCGAAGCTGGCGAGCCGGTACATCTGCATGAATTTTTGTATCCACTCATGCAGGGCTATGACAGTGTCGCGATGGATGTGGATGTGGAACTATGCGGAACGGATCAGACCTTCAATGCTTTGGCTGGGCGGACATTACTCCGGAAATTGAAAAGCAAAGAAAAATTTGTGGTGACCGTGACACTCATGGAGAATCCGGTGACGGGGGAATTGATGTCGAAGAGCAAGGGAACGGGGGTATTCCTCGATACGATTGCCAATGAGAAGTTCGGACAGATCATGGCGCAGCCGGATGAAATGACAAAAATATTGTTGGTGAATTGTACCCTGCTTCCGCTTTCGGATATTGATGAGATCATGACTGCAGAGAATCCTCGTGATGCGAAATTGCGATTGGCGAAGGAAATCGTCACCATGTATCATGGCGCGGATGAAGCAGCGAAGGCAGAGCAGTATTTCATCGATACCTTTTCGAAGAAACAGATTCCGGAAAATATTTCAGAAATGTCCGTAAGCGACGGAGAGAAGCTCCTTGATGTCATCGTGAGAGCGGGATTTGCGGAGAGCAAGGGTGATGCACGTCGCAAGATCGAGCAGGGTGGCGTAGAGATTGATAGTGAAAGGATAACTGATTTTAATGCGACTCTCATGTCGGATCACGATGGGAAAGTCCTCAAGGTCGGCAAGAAAGATTTCGTAAAAATTATTATCGCGAAATAATGAGTGAGAACTGGTGGGGAAAGCTCATGACAGCGATGGTGGCAGGTGTTTATGGCCTCTTGTATATGGCTACGTTTCGGGAGTGGCACTTCATTGACTATGTAACCCTCATTGTTCATGAAGCGGGGCATCCGCTGTTTTCTTTTTTCGGAGATACCATTTCGGCGCTTGGTGGGACGATCGCGCAGCTTGCTTTCCCATTGGCTTTCATCTGGTATTTCTTTTTTTCCGGACAGAAATTTTCGGCAGCGATTATTTCTTATTGGCTCGG
>JAUPWD010000031.1 GCA_030916685.1 Patescibacteria group bacterium | reverse complement strand
ACGATAAAGATTTAGTCGAGGGAGGTCCTGCCAAGCGCATAGAACGCCTGCCTGCCGGTAGGCAGGAAGTGATGAAGCGAGTGACGAAGGGGTCCTCGTCGTATAATGGATAAGACATCTCCCTCCGAAGGAGGAAATCGTGGTTCGATTCCACGCGAGGACACATTTAAATGGTAAGCTCTTGGTAGCTGGATTTCTTCCCTGACCCTTGATATTTTCTTGGTTTCGTGTATACTGGAAGTGTTGTAAGGATTCTTTTCGGGACGAAAAGTTGGTCGGCTTACAAGTTAATGAAGACAGTTTAGTAGAGATATGGCAAAGAAATTGTACGTTGGCAACCTCTCTTATAACACTACTGATGATAGCCTCCGCGCTGCTTTCGAGCAGGTCTGCCCGGTTGAGTCAGCAAGCGTCGTTATGGATCGGATGACGAATCGCTCACGCGGTTTCGGATTCGTTGAAGTAGCGGATGATAAGGTGGATGCAGCGATCGACTTCTGGAATGGCAAGGAACTCGACGGACGCAAGCTCGTAGTCAACGAAGCTCGCCCACTCGCCGAGCGTCCACCACGCCGGGACGATACGCAACAGCGCTGGTAAGACAGATAGCCTCTGATGAAAGTCAGGGGCTTTTGTTTTTCTTGTCGGATTTTTGTAATTGATGAACTTCTGCGTTGTGGAGCCTCCGCATTGCCGTCAGCGTAACTGCATACGCTTCCGTCATTGATTCCTCCATGCCTTGAATCTCATTCAATTACGCAAATCCTCCCGCATCATTTTCCGCTTGACAAGAAAGCGCGAGGGGTATTTTTTAGGTGTATACTATGGGAAAGAGCCATCAAGCAAGGGAGTGGTCGATCCCTTTTTTAAAGATAATAAGAAGAGGCGTGCGCATTGTTTGATATTTAATGTTTCATAAGTATGTCAAAAACCATTGTTTCGGTATTGAGCATCGTATTGATCCTTGTGGGGGCACTTGGGTTTTTCTCGGATCCGTTGTTCGGAGTTTTCGCGGTTGATCCGCTTCATAATATCGTGCATCTTTTGACGGGTGTGCTCGGACTTCTCGCGATCACCATGGAATGGGAGCAGCTTTTCTCACGCATATTCGGTGTCGTGTATGCAGCTGTCGCAGCGCTCGGATTTTTCACGGGGGGCGTATTTGGGATGATTATGGTGAATACGGCGGACAACGTACTGCATCTCGTTCTGGCGCTTGTTTTCCTGTATCTCGGTTTTATGGCTTCATCGGAAGAATCAGCTCCCTCGATGTAGTGAAATTCATTTAAATTGATAATCAAAAGGCGTTCTTTGGGACGCCTTTTCTTTGCTTGATGAGAGGGCGAAATCATGATAGAGTAGGCTCTGTCGGATGGAAATTCAAATCGGAGAGATGGCCGAGTGGTCTAAGGCACCTCACTGCTAACGAGACAGGGGATAAAACCCCTCGAGGGTTCGAGTCCCTCTCTCTCCGCATTAATAAGGAATTACGTAATTGGTTACGTAATTCTTTTTTTAAAAAAAGAACGCAGGGCGAGATGGTGAGTCTTGCTCCTGCGTTTGTGCGGCTGCCGATGGCTAGTGTTGTAGTGCATCTTTCTCTGGCCGGGTGAAAACGAATCCCTGGACATAGACTTTGGCCGTTTTCAACTGCTGCATCGCCCGGTCGATGATGCGGAGATCAGAATGGTTTTCGGCGCCCTCGATAATGAATGCATTGATACCGCATTCTTCGAGCTGTCGCAGTGTTGCTCCGAGGTCGAGGGATTCCCGAATGAGCGGCCCGTCGATCTTGACGGCATCGAATTGGAAAAGCGCGATGGCATCCCTCTGCCACTGGTGTCGTCCGTAGTCATCCATGTAGACATGGACGCCCTGTTTCTTGAGGGCATTGGCGATGCGAAGTGCTTTCTTGGTCCAAACGAAACTTGGTTTTTCGAGAATCTCGACAGCGAACAGGCTTGGTGGAATCTGAAACTGTCCGAGGATTCGCATGATGTCTCGAAACATCGCATCGTTCAGATGAGTGAAAGGGATGTTCACGTGAATCGGGAAGGTGTTTCCTGTTTCCTGTATGTCGCGGCAGACGAGTGTGATGACTGCTCGCGTTAGCGTCTGTACTTCCTCCTGACGACGAATCCGGGGAAGGAATTGGCCTGGCTGGAGATCTGGCTCACGGGCACGGACGAGGGCTTCGTAGCTGACGATGTTTCCATTTGTGTCAGTGACACCCTGGTAATCGACGCCGAGTGTCCCGGGGATGCCCGAAACGACAGCAGTGCTTCGACGGTTTTTCATGACAGTTCCTTTCTTTCGACGCTTTGTTGCAATTGGAAAATTACTTTTTGTGTTTGGATAGATGGGATGTCTTCGTTGAGATCCTCATGTATCGATACTGTAGGTATACAATAAAACCGTATTTTCTACAATATCGTTTTAAGATTCTGTCAAGAGGGGATATAGGGGTATTTCCGTTAACTTGCCAGGGTGATCCCGTAGACTTCGCGGGCGCCGTGCTTTTTGAGGAGGGTGGCGCAGGAGACAAGTGTGTAGCCGGTCGTGGCGACATCGTCGACGAGCCAGACTCTTTTGTTTCGGAAAAAATCCTTTGGGGTACTCTCTAAAATACGGAAAGCATTTTTCAGATTTTCTTTTCGCATTTTTTTATTTTTCTGTCGTGATTGCGGAAGGGTAAAGTGGCATCGAATGAGAGGATTTGCTTTCGGAATGAGGTCGAGCTCGGGTGCGAGCGTATCCCCGATGATATGCGCGAGACGCTGTGCTTGATTGAATCCGCGCCACTGCAGGCGCCAGGTATGGAGCGGGACGAAAAGCATCATATCTGGAAGAGGGATGGACGTTCTCCTGAGCTCGTCCGCGATGAATATTCCGAGCGGTCGCGCGAGACTTTCGGCAAAAGAGTATTTGTAGGTATGAATGCATTTCGCGATGAGCGGGTCGCGGAATGGCGATGCCGAAAAAACGCCGTCGAGAGGATTCTTTCCGCAACAGGCGTGACAGAGAATCCCATTTGGCGTGATAGCACTTTGACAGTGTGGGCAACGAAGTTCGGTTTTTCTCGGGAGATTTTTCGCACAGCGTTCACAGAGGAGTGAGCCCTTCTTTTCGCAGGAGAGGCAGTAGAGTGGGAAGAGGAAATCGATAAGATGCTTGAGGACAAGCATAATGATGAATTTTGAAGTGAGAATTTCGAATGAAATTCAAATTTTTTTTAATTCAAAATTAGAAATTAAAAAATCTTGTTATTTCACGATGATTTTTTTGTTCTTGATCGCGAGGGAGAGCTTCTTTTTCTTTGGATGAGTGAGGAGGAATTCAGCGACCGGCTGTTCAATGTCTTGTTCGATCTTCTTTCGAATCGGGCGTGCTCCTTCGGATGGGAGGAATCCTTTTTCGCTGATGAGAGAGAGAATGGAGGTCGGGTAGGTGAGTATTACTCCCTTTTTCTTCAGGCGAGCTTTCAATTTTTCGAGTTCTTGTTTCACGATGAGCTCTATCGCGCTTTTCGTCAGTGGCTGGAAGACGAGGGTATCACCGAGACGTGAGAGGAGTTCGGGGCGGAGCGTCCGCTTGAGTTCTTCGAGTACGCCTTGTTTGATGCTCTGGAAACGATGTTCGAAATCTCCTGAGGATGCATGTTGATCGAAACCGATTTTCGCGCTTTCGGTGAATGCAAGGGTCCCGATATTCGAGGTGAGGATGATGAGGGCATGACGAAAATCGGCTTTGCGCCCTTCGGCATCCGTGAGGAATCCGTCCTCGAGAATCTGTAGGAGGATATTGGCCGTATCGGGATGTGCCTTTTCAATCTCGTCGAAGAGGACGACGGAATGCGGTTCTCGCCGGATTTTTTCCGTGAGTTTCCCGCCTTCGCCATAGCCGACATAGCCGGCCGGGGAACCGATCATCTGTGCGACATTGTGGCGTTCGCCGAATTCGCTCATATCGAGGCGGATGAATGCTCGATCATTTCCAAAGAAATGCGTCGCAATCGTTTTCGCGAGGAGTGTTTTGCCGACGCCGGATGGTCCGAGGAAGAGAAATGATCCGATCGGACGATCGGTATCGCGGATACCGGCAGCAGAACGAATGAGGATGCGTGCTATCGTGTCGGTTGCTTCTTTCTGTCCGATGACGGATTGCTCGAGTATTGAAGTGATATTCCGGAGAGAGGCAGTGTCGTGATCGATCGAGAGCTTTTCGAAGGGGATGCCGGTCGAATGGGAGAGCGCACGGAAGAGATCCTCATGCGTGACGGTGACGCGGGTCCTTTTCTTCGGACTCACATCTTTTTTCTCGAGGATACCGAGCGCGGAAGCGGTCTGTTTTTCCTCGTGGTAGAGTCGGCTCGCTTCATCGTAATTTTCTTCTTCGAGGGCAATATTTTTTTCTCTGATGAGTCCTGCCAGGCGTTCACGCAAAACGGAAAGGTGTTTATTCTGAACAGGGGTTTCTTCGGTCTTATGTCTCACTGCGGAAGCGGCTTCGTCGATGAGATCGAATACCTTGTCCGGAAGAAATCGATCATGGATATGACGAAGCGCGAGATCGAGTGCGAGCGTGACGATCTCATCAGGGAGTGCGACCTCATGAAAATTCTCGAAGGAATGTTTGGATTGGAGGAGGATGGCGAGCGCCTCCTCTCTTGATGGTTCTCGGACGAGTATTGATTGGAATCGTCGTTCAAGCGCCGGATCTTTTTCGATGTGGCGTTTATATTCGGCGAAGGTAGTGGCACCGATGAGGCGGATATCGCCACGCGCGAGTGCCGGCTTCAGGATATTGGCCGCATCAAGTCCACCAGACGTGTTCCCTGCACCGACGAGCGTATGGATCTCATCGATGAAGAGGATAATATTCGGATTGTTTTTGACTTCACGGACGATTTCTTTCAGGCGCGCTTCGAATTCGCCGCGGAAACTGGTGCCGGCGACGACGAGCGCGAGATCGAGTGCGAGAATGCGCTTCTCCGCGAGGAAATTCCCTGCGGTCCCCTCGATTATTTTTTTCGCCAAAGCGGTGACGAGAGCGGTCTTGCCGACTCCTGGATCACCGAGGAGGAGGGGGTTGTTCTTTTGTTTGCGCCCGAGAATATGGATGAGGCGCTCGAGCTCGTGAGTGCGTCCGATGAAGGGTTCATCCGGCGCCTCCTTACCAAGGTCGATAGCATATTGATCGAGGAATGGCGTGTGCGTGTCCGAGGAGCTCTTTTTCCGGGTGAGGCTGATTTCGGGAAGATTGAACATTTTCGAAAGAGGCGGGAGATGGTCGTAATTCAGGTGAGCATGAATTGTTTCGAGAGATTTCTCCTGTTCGAGGGCGAAGTCGTTGAAGAGTGAGCGGATGTCAGTATTGTCGCTTTCGGTAAGAGCGGCGACGAGGTGTTCGGTGCCGACATAGGGTGATCGGAATTCCTTGGCGATGGCGAAGGCCCGGGTGAATATCTTTTTGAGGGACGGAGAAAATCCGAGATTGGTTTTTTCGGGAGCTTTTGATTTGGATTTTTTCATGCCCTTGATGCTCTTCGCGGCGAGGGTGATTTTCGCGAGAGGCTCCTGTTTGAACCCGATATTTTCAAGGAGAACCTTTCCGAGGCTTCCCTGTTCGAGAAAGAGTGCGAGGAAAATATGCTTCGGTTCGATATGCGCACAGTGCGAGTAAAAAGCGATGTCGCGAGCCTCCTTGAGGACACGTTTAGCGTGGATGGTGAGCTTTTCGGTCAGGGGAAATCGTTCCATAGATGCATTTTAGGATAGACTCATTTTAGCATAACGAGAGTCCCCAATTCTAGCGAAAAGCAGGGGATTGGTCAAAGGTCGGAAAATGGCTTGTGGTCGGGTTTGACTGGGGTACTTTTTCATGGTATCATCTTGTTGTTCTTTTTGTACGCCTTGAAATCTAATGGACGTCGTATGAAAGCCTCATTTGAAAACGTGAAACCACTCATTCATTGTCCGCTCTGTGATCGGAAATATGAGCCGAAAGAAATGCTTCTTTTGGAGGAGGAACGCGATCGAACCGTTTTTCATCTGACGTGCAAGGATTGTCAGGCATCCACGTTTATCTTCGTATCGGCGGGTCCGATGGGAGTGGCGAGTTTCGGAGTTTTGACCGATGTCGATCATACCGAGGCGAAGCGGATTTTCGGGAGTGATCCGGTGTCTTCCGATGATGTTATCGAGATGCATCGATTCCTCAAGGAGCATAAGGGAGTCGAATCGCTCCTTGTCCCCTGAAGGGTACGTACGAATTTTAATCTTTTTGAATCAGAACTATGGCAGACTACATGAAATTGAGTGCAGTGCTTCGTGAGGAAGCGGGGAAAGGATTGGATCAGCTCCGTAAGGATGATATGGTGCCAGCGGTCATTTATGGACGCAAGATTGAGCCACGCAATGTCGCTCTTCCATATCTCGATTTTTCCAAGGCGTACAAGCAGGCTGGAGAGAATACGATTATCGAGCTTTCCATCGGCGAGGGAAAGCCGGTCAATGTGTTGATTCACGCAGTACAGATGAGTCCGCTCAAAAATCGTTTCATTCATGCTGATTTTTTTCAGGTACGCATGGATGAAGAGATTGAAACACATGTTCCATTGGTTTTCGTCGGCGAGTCTCCGGCGGTACGCGAAATGGGTGGTATGCTCATGAAGTCAATTGAGGAATTGCCGGTGAAAACGTTGCCGAGCGATCTCCCTCATTCTTTGGAGGTGGATTTGAGTACCCTCCTTACTTTCGAAGATCATATCGTCGTATCCGATATCAAGGTATCAGATAAGGTGAAAATCGATGCTGATCCGAATATGGTTATCGCTTCGGTTATTCCTCCACGTACGGAAGCTGAAATGGAGACGCTCGACGTGAAGGTTGAGGCTGATGTGACGAAGGTAGAAGGTGTCGTGAAGGCTGATGCGCCTGCTACTCCTCCTGCCGAGAAGAAATAGATATATGGACGTATTGAACGGAGCACTGGAAAAGGTGCTCCGTTTTGCTATACTATAAGAAAGGATGGCCTGAATCCTTCTCATCTTCTAATATCTAACTTTTCAAGGAATATGTATCTTCAGCATCTGAACATTT
>JAUPWD010000030.1 GCA_030916685.1 Patescibacteria group bacterium | reverse complement strand
GACGCGGGTACTCCGCTCCTCCGATCCATCGAACTCGTCGATCGATTTGAAAAAGAGGGTGGTGTGAGTCTCGCTTTCCATCTCGCTTTCGGGTCGATGGAACGTACCCATACTTTGGAAGAAGTAGAAGAAGTCTTCAATCGGATGGTCGCCTCCGCGCATGATTCGCTTCACGCAGAGTTGAAGGGGTGACTTGTCAAGAAGCCTTTTTGGTGGTATAATAGAAATAGGCTTTCAGTGCCATTTTTTGACAGAAGAAAGCCTTTTTTCATTCAAAACAGACCAGATCATCGCTTCTTTTGGCAACAAAAGGAGAGGAAAGTCCGGACTTTCACTCCGACGCAAGTCGGAGAAGGGTAGCGGGTAACGCCCGTCTAAGGTGACTTACGAGGTGCGAACAGAGACGCTTGCGAACGAAAGGTCGCGGGCACCCTTCGGGGTGAATCTTTCCTGAGAGGGAGAGGGTGAAACGGCTAAATCCTTACCTGGAAGCAAGATCGTGCTCCGACGCAAGTCGGAGAGAATCGCTTGAGTCTCTTGGTAACAAGAGTCCCAGATAAATGATGGTCATTCCATTTCGGTGGAAACAGAATCCGGCTTACACGTCTGTTTTGAATGAAAGAAGGTTTTAGCAACTGTTCAGTATCTCCTGCAGTGAGATACTGAACAGTTGCTAAAAGTGGTATAATAAGGGTGTTTGATTTTTTGCAATAGTGAGGTCTTCCAAATTACTCAGCGGTCGTTCCGCTTTTTGAGCGGTGCGTCCGCTTCCGTCGGCCTCCTTTTTTCTAACCCGTCATCTTTTCTTACATGAAACGATCAGAAATCATTTTTGGTGCGCTCCAGGTTCCCGTCGACTATTTCATGATTGTGCTCGCGGCACTCACTGCGTTCGCCGTTCGCGATATTCCCCAGATTCTCGCGGTCAAGGAAAAGCTCTATAATTTTCCGTTCCAGGATTATTTGGAAATCGTTCTCCTGATAACGCCTTTTTTCCTCGCGGTGTACGCGCTGGAAGGATTGTATCGTATGCGGGTGACGAGGCGGTTCTGGCAGGAGGCTTTCGTCGTGTTCAAGGCGACGTCGCTCGTGCTGATCATCCTCATCGTCGCGATCTTTCTCAAGCGGGAATGGTTTTCCTCGCGTTTCATCATCCTCGCCGGCTGGATGCTCGCGGTGTTCTATGTCGTGTTCGCACGGTATCTCCTTCGTAGCGTTCAGCAGTGGTTCCTCGTGAACAAAGGAATTGGTGTACATCGGGTGCTCCTCATCGGGACGAACGGCAAGATCAAATCGATGGTTCGGATTTTTAAGAATAAACTTTCTCTCGGATATAAGGTGGTGGGGAATATCGAGGATGCGAGCATCTCCCATATCAAGGAAATCCGTGAAGAGCAGGGGATCGACGAGATCATCCTCTGTGATCCGACGATTACCGACGGCGAACAGGAGAAGCTCCTTGATTATTGCGAGATAAACAATATCGCGTACAAATATCTCCCGACGACGCTCCAAACATCACGATTTTCTCTCACTGTGTTCAATGGCGAGCCAATCATTGAGTTCGAACACACGCCACTCGATGGCTGGGGAAAGGTCGTGAAGCGCGCATTCGACATCATCGGGAGTATCATCGGGATCATTCTTTTCTCTCCGATCATGCTTCTTATCGCAGCGGCGATAAAGCTCGAGGATCCGTCCGGACCGGCCGTATACAAGAATGAACGGCTCGGAGAGAATGGCGAGAAATTCTTCGTGTTCAAATTCCGGTATATGCGATGGCGCTACTGTATCAATAAAGAGAATCCGCATTTCGATGAAGCAGTGGCATATGAGAAGGAACTCATTGAGGAGCGAAGCGTTCGTAAAGGCCCCTTGTACAAGATCAAGGATGATCCACGCAAGACGAAAGTCGGGGCATTCATCGAGCGATATTCACTCGACGAGCTTCCACAATTTTTCAATGTATTTATCGGCAATATGAGTCTCGTCGGACCGCGTCCACATCAAGCACGGGAAGTGGAGAAGTACCGAGAATATCATCGCCGTCTCCTCACGATCAAGCCGGGCATCACCGGACTCGCGCAGATTTCCGGACGATCAGATCTCCCATTTGAAGACGAATATCGTCTTGACGTGTTTTATATCGAGAATTGGTCGCTCTGGTTCGACCTCTCGGTCTGTCTCAAGACCATCGGTGCTGTCCTCCGCCGACGAAGAAATAATTGATTGTTTCTCTTTGAAAAATGGCGTATAATAGAGGAGTAATCCTCTTTTTTACTTTTGTATGATGATCCTCGCACGTTGGTTGATATCGGCACTCATGTTCCTCGTCGTTGCCAATCTCGTTCCCGGGATTCATGTGAAGAGTTTCTTGACGGCACTCCTCCTTGCAGTGCTTTGGAGCGTCGTGACGATGGTTTTGAAGCCAATCCTCCTCATACTGACGCTTCCAGTCAATATGCTGACCTTCGGGCTCTTCACCCTCGTCATCAATGGATTTCTCTTTTGGTTCCTCGCACGACTCGTTCCGGGATTTGAGATTGCAGGATTCGGCGTAGCGATACTCGGGGCGCTCGCGCTCTCCATCCTCCATATGATCGTGCACTTCGCTTTTCGGGAGAAAAATGACTAAGTATGAAAATTGCCTTGGTTCATGATTATTTGGTGCAGTACGGGGGAGCCGAGCGAGTACTCCAGGCTTTCGCGGAACTTTTTCCCGAAGCATCGATCCATACACTCCTCTATGATAAGGATGCCATGCATGGCGTCTTCGAAGGGAAACGGATACACACTTCTTTTCTTCAGAAAATTCCCTGGGCGCTGAAAAATCATCGGGCATTCCCCATGCTCATGCCGATCGCGATCGAGCAATTCGATTTCTCGAAGTACGATATCGTCCTGTCGGATTCGTCGAGCTATGCCAAGGGAATACTCACTCGTCCGGAGACACTCCATATCTGTTATCTCCATACGCCGATGCGGTATGCCTGGGATGATTGTCAGAAATACGCGCAGGATTTCGGACTCCCGTCCTTTATCAAAAAGCTCGTGCCGTTTTTCATGACTCCGATACGCCTGTGGGATCGGTCGGCAGCGGATCGCCCGGATCTTATCATCGCCAATTCCGAATTTGTACGAAAGCGGATACAGAAATATTACAGACGAGAGTCGACCGTAATCCACCCGCCAGTGAATGTGAGTGATTTCTCTCTCGCGAAAGAAGTGGATCGGAAGGATTATTTCCTCATGGTGGGGCGACTCATCGCGTACAAGCGGCATGATATCGCCATCGAGGCATGTAATCGACTGAATATCCCGCTCAAAATCATTGGTCGCGGACCAGAGATGGAGCGGCTGAAGAAACTCGCCGGGAATACGATAGAATTTCTCGGACGGGTACCCGACGAAGACTTGCCGAAGTATTATGCGGAGTGTCGGGGCTTCATCTTCCCGCAGGAGGAGGATTTCGGTATCGTCGCCATCGAGGCGATGGCCTCGGGTCGGCCGATTGTCGCCTATCGCGGGGGTGATATTCCGGAACATTTGGAAGAGGGGAAGATGGGTGTATTCTTCGAAGAGCAGACAGCGGATGCGGTAGCGGATGCGTTGGAGCGATTTCGTGACAAAGATTATGATTCGGAGTATATTCGCGGAAGAGCGCTCCGTTTCGATAAGGCTATCTTTAAGGAAAAAATAAGGAAATATATCGAGGAAGCCATTAAGAATCATAAGGCTAATTTTTAATTTCGAATTGAGAATTTTGAATCAATGTCGAATGAGAAGAAATTTGAAATTTAGAAAATATAAATTCAATCGAAATTCAAAATTAAGAATTTAAAATTCATCACCATTATGGAGCTTTACGAATATTTATTGATTCTTCGGAATAAGCAGCGGGTTTTTTGGATGACATTCGGTATCATCGTCTTCGTCGCGCTCGTGTGGCAGGGAAATCAGGGTAATCGGTTCGGGGCGACGCTCCTTCTCAATATTTCCCGTTCCGGATCACAGCAGACGAGTGATTATACGTATGATGGATTCTATCGTCTGCAGGCAGATGAGCGGTTTGCTGATACGGTCGTGCGGTGGATTGGGTCACCTCGGGGTACCGAGGATGTCCTCCATGAGGCAGGCATAGGGACAGAATCACTTCGGACGAAAGATTTGACCGGTTTTTTCACGGTGGGCAGACTTTCTTCACAGGTGATCCGTGTGGAATACGTGAGAGGAGATAGTGAGTCGACCGAGAAGATAGCGGGAGCGCTCGTGAAGACGCTCAATCGATATGCTGATGAGCTTAATCGCGACGCGAGGGATCCATCGTGGTTTATGATTATCGGGAATGATCCGGTCATTCGTGATGCGAGGGTATCGCTTGAAAAGGTGTTGGCCATGAGTGTCGCCGTTGGTATATTTCTTGGATTGTTTTTTTCACTCTTCTCACATTATTGGGAAGTACAGAAAACAAGGAATAAACAATAAACAGACAACAACAAACAATAAACAAAAAACAGAGGAAGGAGAGCTGAGAAGTTACGGAGGGGAGGATATTTTTGACACGAAAAGTTTAGGGATGTTTCAATGTTGATTGTTATCTGTTAATTGTTTACTGATTGATGTATGCGAATCGCGATTGATCTACGGTGTTTGGCGGATGGACGACGGACGGGAGTGGAGGAATACGTGACGGGACTTTTGCGGGAACTTTTCGAACAGGATGAGGAGAATGAATATGTCTTGTTTTATAATGCCTGGCAAGGGGAATTGCCGGTTGATTTCGCTTGGATGCAGGAGTATCCGAATGTGAGCGTGAAGCGCTTTCATATCCCGAACAAGATACTGAACGGACTCCTGTGGTATATACAGTGGCCGAAGCTTGACCTTCTCTGTGGAGGAGCGGATATCTTTTTCATGCCGAATCTGAACTTCGCGGCTGTATCGAGGGAGTCGAAGCTCGTGGTGACGGCGCACGACCTCTCCTTCGAAGCATATCCGGAGACTTTCTCCTGGAAGAGGCGCATTTGGCACCTCCTGGTGAATTTTCGTGGTCTCTGCCGTCGAGCAGCACTTATCATCGCGGTATCCCATTCGACCAAACAAGATGTCGTCTCGTACTATCGCATTCCTGAGCGGAAAGTGGTGGTGGTTCACAGTGGACTCAGCAAAGAATTCGTCCGTATCAACAGGAATGACCCGGAGCTTCTCCGCGTGAAGGAAAAATATGATCTTCCCTATCGGTATATTCTTTTCGTCGGTACTTTCGAGCCGAGGAAGAATATCAAGGCGGTCATACAGGCCTATGAAATCTACCGGCGATCATTGGGGGAAAAGGAGTTTGTGCCGCTCGTGCTCGCCGGAAGTCCGGGCTGGAAATCCGAAGATATTTTCCGGGAAATCGAGTCCTCGCCGTATCGGGAGAGCATCCGACTCCTGGGATTCATTCCTGATGAGGACAAACATGCATTGTATAATCTCGCAACGCTCTTCGTGTATCCGTCCATGTACGAGGGATTCGGGTTTCCGCCGCTCGAGGCGATGGCATGCGGAGTACCGACGATTGTCTCGCGGAATTCGTCGTTTCCGGAAATCGTGGGCGATGGCGCGATCATGATCGACCCATACCAGCCGGATGAGCTGTATCGGGCAATGATATCCATTCTCTCAGATCATGCCTTTGCCGAGCGGCTCTCGCGTGAGGGAGAACATCAGTCGAAGAAGTACGTTTGGGTTCGGACAGCGGATGAATTTTCGAAAATGCTCCTATATGTGGCAGGTTTGTAAGAATGTACCATTTTCTTCGTCTAGAGTGTATACTAGAAGATATACTAGTAAGGTCGAAACATAAAGAGTGGTAATTTTTATAAATATATTTTATGAAGCAACAAAAACAGGGAATTTCATTTATAACAGCAGCACTTATCCTTCTCTTCGGGGTCGGATCTTTCGTCGGGGTGGCGAATGTGTACAATGACAATCACTTCGG
>JAUPWD010000029.1 GCA_030916685.1 Patescibacteria group bacterium | reverse complement strand
TTGAAACATTAATGATTTAAAAATTCAATCAAAATTCGTACTTCAAAATTAAAAATTTCCTTATCCATCCCTCCTTCAGAGTACTCCATCATAGCATCTCTCTCAAGTTTCACCATGTATTGAAGGAAAAAACGACATTTGCCTGCTATAACGCTTCAATTCCGGCTGTAAATATCTCAAAGCTTGTCGGAATATCTCGATATCCCTCCTCACTTTTCAATATTTTCGCTCGGAATTGAAGTATTATATCAAGGCATGAAACTTGAGAGAGATACTAACCCGCGAATTCAAAAAGAATCAAGAAAAAAACAGCTTCCGAAGAAGCTGTCTTTTTTACTGTTTTCGTCTACATCTTCTTAATAGGGGCGATGCCGAGCGCCATCTTCTTCACGCCGGCGCGTTTGAAGGCGATGGTGGCGATGCTCCCGGCGAGTGAGACGATAAGTCCTCCACCGAATTGTCCGTGCTCTACCATATCGCCTGGACGGACCTCGCCCGGCTGGACGAACGGCCCTTCGATTTTCGTACCACCGCCATTCGACATCATTTTCGGCAGAGTTGACGGAGCGGATTTCTTCGAAGACGTATAGGATGGGCGGAAGCTGTTGCGCGATCGATTGCCACTAAGCGAGAGCATCGACTGCTTCATCTGTTCCGCTTCATGAATGAGCGCATCAGGAATCTCAGAAAGGAATCGTGATGGCGGATTGACCTGTGTCGATCCGAAGAGCAGTCTCTGTTCCGCATGGAGGAGATAGCATTTTTCTTTCGCACGAGTGATCGCCACATACATGAGCCGACGCTCTTCTTCCAGCTCCCCTGGCGACAAGTTCGCACGTGAATGAGGAAATACTCCTTCCTCAAGACCGACGAGGAACACCACCGGAAACTCCAATCCCTTCGCACTGTGAATCGTCATGAGCTGTACCGAATCGGCACGCGTCTCGATCTCATCCGTGTCCGATGCGAGCGCCACTTCCTCGAGGAGCATCCCGAGGGCTTCTTCGGTCGGACGTCCATCATATTTCTTTGCGACGGAGAAAAATTCCTTGGCATTTTCTTCCCGCGCGATTCCTTCGGCTGTTCCGTCATTGAGCGAGGCGAGGTATCCGCTCTCTTTCGCTACCTTCTCGACAAATCGGGAGAGGTCTGTCCGTGTTCCATCGAAACCAAATCGCAATTCTTCACTCCATCGGAAGAAAAAACTTGTAAATGCTTGAATCGCCGCGATCTTGCCCTCGCGAAGTCCACTCGTTCCAGGCTCCATCATGCGTGATGCCTCGATCGGATTTACCCCCTTCATTACCGCGAACTGGAGCCATGCCGAGACGGTCGCTACACCGATACCCCGTTTCGGATCATTGACGATTCTCTGCAGTGCGAGCCGGTCCGTCGGGTTGCCGGCCAATCGCAAGTACGCCACTACATCTTTCACTTCTTTCCGCTGATAGAACTTCAGTCCACCGATAATCCGATACGGGATCGAGGCACGGAGAAATGTTTCTTCAAGGAGTCGCGACTGCGCATTCGTCCGATAGAGGATAGCGAATTCTCCGTAGCGTCGCCCGCCTTCTTTCATCTTCGCTATTTCCTGCGAAACGAAACGTGATTCCTCTTCCTCATCACGCGCCGGATAGAGCGTGAGTGGTTCGCCTGCTGCTTTGTCCGTCCAGAGCTTCTTATGTCGTTGATTCGTATTGTTCTCAATCACACCATGCGCCGCATCGAGGATCACCTGCGTCGAACGATAATTCCGATCAAGCGTGATCACCACCGCATCCGTATATTCCTTTTCGAAATCGAGAATATTCCGGATATCCGCCTGTCGCCATCCATAGATAGATTGATAATCATCACCGATGACGAAGAGATTCCGATGCTTACCCGCGAGCATAGAAATGAGCGTGTACTGCAATCGGTTCGTATCCTGATATTCGTCCACCATGATGTACTGGAAGAGATTCTGATATTTGGCGAGCACTTCAGGAGATGTTTTAAGGAGTCTTACCGTAAGCGCGATGAGGTCGTCGAAGTCGAGTGTGTTCTCTTTGCGAAGTGTCGCCTCATACACGGTATAGATTTTCGCCGTTATTTCCTCGAGATAATTTCCGGCCTGCATCGCATATCCAGAAGCATCCAGGAGATCATTCTTTGCGCGGGAAATCTTTTCCAATACCGATCGAGGCTTGATCTGATCGGGATCAATCTCATTTTCCCGCATCGCTTTCTTGATGATGGAAATCTGATCATCCGTATCGGAAATCGTGAAATTCTTCGCATATCCGAGCACCTCGATATCGCTCCGGAGGATGCGTGAACACACGCTATGGAATGTCCCCAAGGTCGGCATCGCCGTTCCCGAGAGGCCGATAGCCGGATCTTCGAGGAGCTTCTGCACGCGCTCCCGCATCTCTCCTGCCGCCTTGTTCGTAAAGGTCACTGCGAGAATATTCTGCGGACGAATCTTATTCTCCGCCATGAGATAGGCGATTCGATGCGTCAAAGTCTTCGTTTTTCCCGATCCGGCCCCCGCGAGGATGAGCACCGGCCCTTCGGTCGTCTTCATGGCTCTCGCCTGCTCGGGATTGAGTTCCTTTTCCAGTGGATGCATTTTCGTGTAAGGGCCTTCCTGCTTGGTGCATTTCTTCATTATAATCTCTGATACTCATCGCAGTACATTCATCAGTACAGCTTATTCCGTTTCTCGATTACACCTCGAACTACACTCAAGCAGAAAGGCCCTTTTAGTTAGTTGAATCTCCTTAAAACCATCCTATTGTAGCATGTCTAAGCGGCGCTGTCGCTCACGTTTTTTCTCAAAAAATACTTGTTTTCAGCTCATTTCCACCGTACAATACTCCTATGAAACATATTTTTACCAAAGTCATTTCTTCCATCGAAAAAAACGAGCTGTCATATGGCTCGTTCCTTTCTGCTTTTTTCGTACTCATCTTTCTCCGTCTTCTCGTGGAAAATATGATCGGAGCATTTCCCACCCGTCCATTTCATTATTTCTTCTTCGAATTTTCCCATACATTCCTCTTCTTCCTCTTTTCTTTTCTCCTGTTCCTCCCCTTACTCTCCCATTTCGCCAAAGCAACTCTCAAAGCCACGACAAATATCCTCCTCTTCGGCTTTCTCATCATCCTCATCCCGCCCGTATTCGATTGGTATATCTCCGGCGGAACCGGCTACTGGAGTTTCTATGAATTCGACGGTGTCCGAGGGCTCATCGAGAGATTCTTCACCTTCTTCGGCAGCACCCCGGAAATCGGCATCACCTATGGAGTGCGCATCGAAGTCGCCCTCTCGGTCGTGCTCTTCGCTTTCTATATTTTTCTCAAGACGAGAGATTCTTTTCGTGCCTTCCTCGGAGGCATCGCTTCGTACTCGCTCTTTTTCATCCTCGGAACCTTTCCTTCCTATATTACGATTCTCATCGATGGCTTTTCCAAAGGATTCCTCACCGTTACCGACACTGACGTCGCAGGCCTCTTCCTCTCACCGAATAACATCTTCTTTCGTCCGCTCATCGATCCGATCTCGGCGCTCAATTTCAAGATGTCGCTCGTCTATGGACTCCTCCTTATTTTCACCGTCGGCATATTCCTTTTCACTTCGAATAAAAAACTCTTCCTGACACTCTTTCACAATGTTCGCTTTCCGCAAGTCATCTATCATGGAGGACTCGCACTCCTCGGTGTCATATCTGCTTTTTTCTTCGCCCATCTCCCATTCAATCTATCTTTTTTCGATATTCTCGCGATCCTCACTCTCATCGCTTCCGTTGTTTCTGCATGGATCGCTTCCGTCATCGTGAACGACCTCTCTGATCAGAAAATAGACGTGCTCACAAATCCACATCGCCCTCTCCCGACGAGCGCTATCGATCCACAAGCTTACCGTGCTATCGGCATCTCTTTTTTTCTCACCTCAATCATCCTCGCCGGTATCATTTCCTTCAAGATTCTTCTCCTCCTCGTCTGTTATCAGGCTATCGCCTGGGCCTATTCCGTCGCGCCATTCAGACTGAAAAGATTTCCCCTCATCGCGACTTTTTCTGCCGCCTGCGCCAGCCTCCTCATTCTCCTCTCCGGATTTTTTCTCATAGCACCTGACACACTCGAAGCTCTTCCGAAACCGCTCATTTTCTTTCTCCTTCTCTCCTATACTCTCATCCTTCCGATAAAAGACTTCAAGGATATAGAAGGCGATCGTGCTGATGGCGTCCACACCATCCCCGTCATACTTGGAGAGACATGGGCCAAACTCTGTATTGGCGGAGCAGCATTCCTTCTTTTCATCGGAAGCATCTTCATACTCCACATCCCATCACTTCTCCTTCCCTCCTTTCTCTTCGGCTCAATCTTCTTTTGGATCCTTCAGAAATCCACCCTTCATCACAGGGTATTTCCGTATCGGCACCTCGGCGCATGGTTCATCGCCATAACCATCTTCTACGGTTTCTCGATCCTTCTCCTGATATAAAAAATTCCCCGATATCATTCGGGGAATTTTTTCTTGGAGCTCTCATCTCCTATACTTCATCATCGTCATTGGAATCATCGTCGTCTTCATCATCCCCTTTATCATCCTTGTCTTCATCATCGGTATCCTCTTCCTGATCATCCGAATCATCAGACTCATCATCCTTGCCGGAATTACCCCCCGATGAATCCGTCTTCTTTTCATCATTCGTCGATTGTTTCTTTGGCTCTTCAATTTTTACCGACTCCACACTCTTCTTCGATTCTATCTTTTTTCCTGAAGACGATTTTTCATCTTCTTCTGATATATCCTTAGCCTCTCTTTTTAAGCTCGCACTGTCCTCATTTTTTTCAACAAACATTCCATCCTCATCCTCAGTTTCTGATGAATGATTTTCCTCTGTCGATTCAGGAGATTTCTCTTCTTCCGATTCCTCTCTCTTTTCTTCCCGCTCTCGAATCCGATACTCCCTTCCTCCTTCTCGGATTTCAATCTTCAATTCGATTTTTTCAAATTGTCGATCAATTTCATTTTCAAATGTATCATCATCTTCATTCGTGTATCGCTTCAGTGTCTCATGGTGCCTCTCGAGAAGCCCTCCGATTTCCTGTGATTCTTTTTCCCCGAGTTTTCCGGAGGAGGCCAGCTCATTTGCTTCCTCCATCCGTCGCTCCGCAAGCATTCTCGCCCATGCGGCTTTTTCCTCCGAGGTTCGCCTGAAGAATCCCGAAAACGGCTCAGTAATGCCCGTTTTTACAACATATAAAGTATCTCCCGGAAGCGATTGCTCTGATGCCTTTGCGACACCCACTCCACTAGATACGATTACGATTATCAAAACAAGCGACATCGAAAACGCCTGACGGAATGAAAATATTTGGAAGGGACTGATGTGTGATTTCACCAACCTAGAGAAACCACTCGGAACAACCGCGTTCTCCCGAAGGAACGTCCGCATCTCGGACTTTTCAGACACGGTCAATCCCTCCGTTCGCCAATGAGCGAACAGATCGGATTCCGATTTCCCCATACCCAGTTTTTTTCGATCCTCGTTCATACGATCTTTCTTGGAAAATTTCTCACCGACTCTTTTTTCAAACGCTCTTTCCAGAGTTTCACTCCACGATATATCCGTACCGATACGACATTTTCCGATTCATCCAAATGCTTCGCGATATCCTTCACCGTCCACTCCTCGACATTCCGGAGCCACACGGCCTCCCGATACTTTTCCGGAAGCTCCCGGAGTGCCTCCAATGCTTCATTCGCATCGATACGTTCTTCTATCGAAACCGTCATCTCTGTCGGTGCATCGAACCCATCTTCCGCGAGTAAATCGAGTGAATATTCCTTCGCCTTCCGGTATCGATCGATCACCTTGTTGGATGCGATCCGGAAGAGGAACGCACGGGGATTATCAATGATTTTTTTCGAGATCATCACTTCCCACAATTTCACGAATGATTCCTGAACCAGGTCCTTGGCCACCTCGCGATCGCTCACCCGAAAAAATACAAATCGGAACAAGGAGTCCGATTCGCGCTCATACAATTCAAAAAACTTTTTTTCTACATCACCTTTTGCCATGACTCCATTCTACATCTAGAGACGGATGAAACAAGCGATTCTTACAGGGATGCCGATAATGAGATCCATTGTTCGATGGATACCTCCTGCGCTCGAACGGAAGGAAGGAGCCCGAGCGCGGCGATAATCGGCTCGACTTCCGAGCGAGGAATATGGAAGGAGTTCGCCAAATTATTCGCCAAAGTCTTCCGTCTCGCAGAAAACCCAGCCCGAGCCACGCGGAAAATCTTCCGATCCTCCTCCGGATCATACTCCCGCTTCGGCACCACCTGAATCACAGCGCTATCCACTTTCGGCACCGGATCAAACGACTCCTTTTTCACGAAAAATTTCTTCTCCACGGTAGCGTAGTACTGCGCCATGATGGAGAGGAGTGACATGGCCCCCGGCTTCGCTGCCAAGCGATCTGCTACCTCGTCCTGTACCATGAGCGTCATCGACTCCGGCTGCAGCTTGAGGGAGAGCAGAGCGCGGATGATCGGCGCGGTAATATAGTATGGAATATTCGCCACGATCTTATACTTCCGATGTTCGTACCCGATATTTTCGAGGAGTTCGGCGAGATGGATGTCGAGAATATTCCCCTCGAGGATAGAGACGTTTTCCGACTCGATGAATTGCTCGTTCAAATGATCAATGAGATCGTGATCGAATTCGATGGCGGTCACCTTCGCTCCCGCCTTGGCGAGCGCCTGTGTCAGTATCCCCGTTCCCGGTCCAATTTCGAGAACTCGTTCGCCATCCTTTATCTGAGAAGCAAAAATAATCTGCTCAATGACCAGTTCATCTTTCAGAAAATTCTGCCCGAGATATTTCTTCGCTTTTACTTTTTCCATAGATTCATTAATTCGAAATTTCTTCCATCTTCACATTAATCACTCCCGCGCCGATACTCGCAATTTTTGCGAATGCCACTTTATCGAGATCGATGATACGGCCACCCACAAATGGTCCTCGGTCATTGATCACGACGATCACACTTTTCCCGTTCTCGAGATTGGTAACCTTAACATAACTTCCCTTGGGAAGCCAGGGATTGGCCGCAGCCATCGTCCCCGTCCAAGCATACCACGAG
>JAUPWD010000028.1 GCA_030916685.1 Patescibacteria group bacterium | reverse complement strand
TTGCTATTGGAAGGATCATCAGATCAATATCATCGATACCCCGGGTCACGTGGACTTCACGGTGGAAGTGGAGCGATCTTTGCGTGTACTCGACGGTGGTGTCGTGGTATTCGACGGCAAGGAAGGTGTGGAACCACAGTCCGAGACCGTGTGGCGCCAGGCGGAGAAATACGAAGTGCCTCGCATGTGTTTTATCAACAAGATCGACAAGGACGGAGCTATTTTCGAGGATGCGGTTGATTCGATTTGGAATCGCCTGACCCCGAATGCTATCGCAGTACAGATCCCGATGGGGGAACGCGGTGATTTTTATGGCGTCGTCGATCTCCTGACTATGAAGGGTGTGACGTTTGAGGGAGAAATGGGTGAGAAGGTGATCACCGGAGAAATCCCGGCCGAGTATGTCGAGAAAGCGAAGGCGTGGCGTGAAAAATTGGTGGAAAAAATTTCCGAGACCGATGATGCTCTGACCGAAAAATATCTGAATGGCGAGGAGATTTCTATCGAAGAATTGAAGGCGGCGATGCGTCGTGCCGTCATCAATGTGAAGCTCCATCCGATTTTCGTTGGAACGGCGCTCCGCAACAAGGGTGTCCAGCTCGTCCTCGACGGTGTCGTGGACTATCTCCCATCTCCGGAGGATGTATTGCCAGTGAAGGGGACTGATCCACAGACTGGCGAGGAATTGGAACGTAAGCCAAATGATGAGGAGCCGTTTTCTTCGCTCGCTTTCAAGATTGCGACTGACCCATTTATCGGACAGCTGACATTTTTCCGTGTGTATTCTGGTATGATCAAGGCCGGTTCGTATGTGATGAACTCTTCCAAGGGAGAGCGTGAGCGTATCGGACGTATCGTTCGTATGCATGCCAACCATCGCGAAGAAATCGAAGAACTCCATGCTGGAGATATCGGTGCGCTCGTCGGTATGAAGGCGACCACGACTGGCAATACTCTCTGTGATGTGGACAAACAAATTATTCTCGAATCTATTACCTTCCCGGAACCGGTTATCGATATTTCCGTGGAACCGAAGACCAAGGCTGACCAGGAGAAGATGGGTATCGCACTGAAGAAACTCTCCGAAGAAGATCCGACCTTCCGCGTGCATACCGATGAAGAGAGCGGACAGACGATTCTCTCGGGTATGGGTGAGCTTCACCTCGACATTCTCGTCGATCGCATGAAGCGCGAATTCAAAGTGGAGGTGAATCAGGGGCGTCCTCAGGTGGCCTACCGTGAAACGATCCGTGAAATGGCCGAAGCCGAAGGAAAGTATATCCGTCAGTCGGGTGGTCGCGGACAGTACGGTCATTGTTGGCTCCGCGTCGAACCACAGGAGGATAAGGAGAAGGGATTCGAATTCCTCGACGAGACCAAGGGTGGATCGATTCCTCAGGAATTTATCAAACCAATTCAGAAAGGTGTCGAGGATGCTCTTACGAATGGTGTGCTCGCTGGCTACCCAGTGGTAGACGTAAAGGTGACGGTGTACGATGGATCGTTCCATGATGTCGACTCTTCGGAGGCCGCTTTCCGTGTCGCGGGATCGCTCGCGTTCAAGGAGGCTGCCCGCCGTGCCAAGCCGATCATCCTCGAGCCGATCATGAAGGTCGTGGTTATCACACCAGAAGGATTTATGGGCGATATCGTCGGTGATCTCAACTCCAAACGTGGAATTATCAAGGAAATGCAGGATCGTGGCGAAGGAAATGCCCGCGTGAAGGAGATTCATGCCGATGTGCCGCTCGCATCCATGTTCGGATATGCGACACAGATGCGCTCCATGTCGCAGGGTCGTGCGAGTTACTCGATGGAATTCGGACACTATGCCGAAGTCCCATCGAATGTCTCCGCTGAAATCGTCGGTGCTCGTGCTCCGAAGGCAGCGTAGGAAGAATGAGAAATGAAAAAAAGAACTCCGATGCAGATCGGAGTTCCTTTTATTTTCCCTCGTTTCGTATCAGGGTGCTCCGCGCGAAAAGAATCGCTAGAAATTTGTGACACCCAAAAGGACAGATACTCCCACTGGAGGAAGTGAAACGCCTTGGGAGTATCCATACGGTGTGTCACTGAATTTCTCGATTTGTTCGCAGGAGAGAGTTTCTTTGGTTTACTTTTCTTTGCGGACAAAGAAAAGTATGAAGGAAGATTTGTTTGAAAAAATACTTATTTTTCTTTCAAAAACTCTTCGAGGGCTTCAGTATAAGGACGGAAGGGAATGAATTTCGTATTGCGAAGCGTCGAGCAATGCGGACGCTTGGCGGGACGTGGAAAAGCATCAGGCGAGACCGGTTTCACGATGACATCTTTCTTTGCGAGTTTGAAGAGCTCCTGTGCCGCCTCATACCACGTCGCCGGATGTTCATTTACCAAATGATAGATACCATATGGTACGGTATGCTGAACCATTACCTTGGTCGCGAGCGCGAGATCCGGTGCATACGTGAAACAACTCTTCTCATCATCAACTGCCTGTACCTCGGTCTTCCCCTCAGAAATCTCCAACATTTTTTCAAAAAAACTTTTCTTCCCCGCGGCCGATACAGCGGGTTTGCCAAACAATTTCGAGAGGCGGATGATATAGTACTTCCCGCTCTGCGATACAACCTGTTTCTCCCCTGCCCATTTGCTCCTGCCATAATTCGAAATCGGATCTGGAGTCGCATCCTCGGCATAGCCATCCTCATTCATCCCATCGAATACATAATCGCTCGAGTACTGGACGAGCGTCGCATTCATTTCTCTAGCCAAGCGCGCGAGAAATCCGGGCATCTCGGCGTTGAGCGTCATTGCTTT
>JAUPWD010000027.1 GCA_030916685.1 Patescibacteria group bacterium | reverse complement strand
GATGTTTTTCCCGGCAATTTTCTGAAGAGATGCGCGCATGGGTCCAGTTCCCACGATACGAAGCGGAAGCTCCAATTTGTTGAATGCCTCGATCGCGACAGCTATTTTCTTCGCCTCGGTCAATCGCGATACCATGAGAAAATAATCTTTCTTTTCGAATTTCAAATCATTCGGAATAAGTGCTACGGAAGGATATACCACCTCCGATGGCAACCGATAGTATTTCCCAATCCGCTTTTTCGTATATTCAGAATTCGCAATGAGTACATCCGGGCGTTCTGCGGCCTGTTTGTCCCAGATGCGGAGATACAAGAGTACGAGACGACTCAGACATCGAGAGAGCAAAGAAAATCCTAAGGTACGAATATATGATTCATTGCCATCCCACGCATACCGCATCGGCGAATGAACATACGCGACATGCCACGTATGAAGCCGCGTCACGACGCCCTTTGACCACGCTCCCGACGAGGAGATGATCAGATCGAATTCCCGCAAATCGAAGGCTTCGATCGCGGTCGGATAGAACGATAGCAACAATCGATGTTTTCTCTTTAAAAAACCTGGGAACGAACTGAGAAATGACTCACGGATTTCATTTTTCGGAAAATACTTTTTTACGATTCCTGTATCGGCCAGCAGGGTATAGATTGGCGCTTCCGGATACAGCTCTGAGAGGGATTGCAAAACCCGCTCCGCTCCCCCGAAGGCAAGCAGAAAATCATGAACGATAGCAACTTTCTTTTCTTGTATCATGATAAAATATTTGCTATTTCATTCGCACACTTTTTCCACGAAAAACGATCTCTGTTCCGGATCGCTTTTTCTATTATACCACCCCGGAAAATCTCATTAGAAAGCACTTCCTGGATACCTTCCGCGATTGCTTCCGAGCTAAGCGGACTGACATACACCGCACCATCCCCACCCACTTCCGGAAGCGATGAGGTATTCGCGGTCACGACTGGTATCCCGACCGACTGCGCTTCGAGAACAGGTATCCCGAAACCCTCATACAAACTCGGGAAGACGAATACATCCGCCCCACGGAGCAACTCCCACTTCTCCTCTTCTGAAATATATCCTAATTCTTGAATGTCATTTTTAAATCTACAATCTGCAATTTGCAATCTGACTTTCTCATACCCATATCCCTGCTTCCCCGCCAATACCAATTGATGCGGTATCTGATATTTTTCTTTCAATATCCCGAAGGCTTCGATAATCCGAACGACATTCTTCCGTTCCTCCAATCTCCCGATAAATAAGATAAATTTTGAATTTTGAATTTTGAATTTTGATTCAATTTTTAATTCGGAAATTCGAGAATTCTGATTTGATTCGAAATTTTTACTTCGAAATTTGAAATTCTGTTCGTATCCTTCTGATATCACCACGATTTTCTCCTTCGCGACCCTGTACAATGAAATAAGATCCTTCCGTGTATTCTCCGACACCGCAATCAGCGTGCTCGCCGCCACACATGAGAATCGGATAGACAACCGCATATACCAACGTTCGAGAAATGAGTATGCCTCGGGACAAAACTCATATTCCAATCCATGTATCGTGACTATCGTCTTTCTCGGATGGATGATCGGCGCCGTATGCGCAGGAATAAAAAGTATATCCACGGGGTGAAGGAGCATCTCCAAAGACAGCCGTACTTGTGTCCAGAGCCTCGGCGCCCAGAGCTTTTTCACCTGCCAATTCTTCGGTAATTCAAAATCCACCTCCTGCTCCGGTCGTATATACAAAAAAACGGACTCTTCTCCCAAAGACTCACGTAAATGATTGATCACCTGATACGAGTATTCCTCGATCCCGGTCCGCTCCGGAAGGAATGCGCGCGACCCATCGATTCCAATTGTCATACAACAGATAACAGATAACAGATAACAGATAAGCGAAGTAACGATATATTCTCTTTTTCTGCGTATTGTTTCTCTGCTGTTTGTTAATTGTTTATTGTTGACTGTTCCCTGATTACTTGCCCATCATGATGCTTCGCTTGTAGATCTCGAGGTTTTCGAGTACGAGTCCCGTCCCCTTCACCACACAGAAAGCCGGGTCATCCGCGAGATAGCACGGCACGCCGATCGTCTTCGCGATAAGCTGATCGAGATAGCGAAGCTGCGATGTGCCACCCGAGAGGATCATCCCCTTGTCCATAACATCCGCGGCGAGTTCGGGCGGTGTTTCCTGGAGCACTTGTTTGATAACATTGATGATTTCCCGAAGCTCGTCCTGAATCGCTTCCGTCACCTCATTCGAAGAAATAGTAATTGTTTTCGGAAGCCCTCCCATGAGATCGCGTCCACGGATTTCCATGTGATCTTCCTTCACCTGCACAATAGCCGATCCGATAGTAATTTTCACATCCTCTGCAGTCCGATCGCCGATGGCGAGGCTGTATTTCCGTTTGATATAATCCGAAATCGCCTGATCGATACGATTGCCTCCGACACGCGCGGAAGCCGATGCCACCACACCGCCAAGAGAGATGATAGCGATTTCCGATGTCCCTCCGCCGATATTGATGATCATATTCCCCTGCGCCGCGTGAATCGGAATGCCCGCACCGATGGCTGCGAGAATCGGCTCCTTCACCACATACGCCGTCTTCGCACCCGCCTTGAGCGCAGCATCGATGACTGCGCGACGTTCGGTCGAAGTCACCCCTGCCGGGATAGAAAGCACTACCTCTGGACGGAAAAACCGGAACTTCCCACTCACCTTTCCGATGAAATACCGAAGCATCGCCTCGGTCACCTTATAATCCGCGATCGCTCCATCACGAAGCGGCTGAGAGGCGACGATACTATCTGG
>JAUPWD010000026.1 GCA_030916685.1 Patescibacteria group bacterium | reverse complement strand
TTGGCCGTCATCTCCCAGATCGGCTGATACCGCTTGTCATCCCAGTCGAAATCCTTGCCGATATTGTATGTCGGAATCGGGAAAGTGAAGACGCGGCCATCCGCATCGCCTTCCATCATCACCTCGGCGAAAGCGCGATTGATCATGTTCATTTCTTTCTGGAATTCGCCGTACTTTTCTTTCTGCGGAACGCCGCCGATGATGACTGCTTCCTTGGCGAGCACTTTCGGTGCAGTGATATCGAGCGTGATATTCGAGAACGGTGTCTGGAATCCGACGCGCGTCGAAACATTCATATTGAACACAAACGACTGGATATGTTGCTTCACTTCCTCGAACGTAAGCTTGTCATAACGGATAAATGGTGCGAGCAGAGTATCGAAATTCGAGAATGCCTGCGCTCCGGCAACTTCTCCCTGCAGGGTATAGATGAAGTTCACCATCTGACCGAGAATAGATCCGAAGTGCTTGGCTGGCTTGCACGAGACCTTGCCCGGGACGCCGGTGAACCCGCGACGGAGCAAGTCCTGCAGATCCCAACCACAGCAATACGCCGCGACGAGTTGCAGATCATGCAAATGAAAATCCCCTCCCTCATGCGCCGTACGGATTTCGAGCGGATACACGCGATTCATCCAGTACTTGGATGAGACAATCGAAGCGATGTAATTGTTCATTCCCTGAAGCGAATACGACATATTCGCATTCTCCTTCACCTTCCAATCCATCTCGCCGATATACTTGTCGACCAGGTCTGCAGAATCATCAAGCGACTTCTCCATCTCTCTCGTCCGACGGCGCTGTTCGCGATAGAGGATATACGACTTCGCAGTTTCTTCGTAATCAAGCACCATGAGTACATGCTCCACGAGATCCTGAACGTCCTCGATCTTCGGAATGGTTCCCTTGAATTTCTTGTTCATGAGCGATACGACCTTGCCCGCCACGCGGATCGCATCGGAGAGCCTGCCCTCCTCCGTCGCGAGGAATGCTTTCTCCACCGCCTTCATGATTTTCTTCTCATCGAAAGCAACAATCCGACCATCGCGCTTGGCGATTTTCCGAACGGTAAGCGAAGGAGATTTACTGACTCCCTTCTCCGTTTTCACCACTCCTTTTTTCTTCGAAACAGGCTTAGCGGCTTGCGTGGATTTTACTGTTTTCTTTTCGGTCTTTCTTTTTGCGACGGCCATAACATTTTTCTGCCCATCCGGGCGATTAGGAGAGTTAAAACCGTTCCTTGACGGAACGGAAGTATGTGGTATTTTTCTCAAACTCCACAATATGTAGTAGGTACAGTACTCATTTTAGCACTAGATACGATTCATGCAAGTTTGGCTCCATTTCGCTTCTTTTTAGAAAACAGACCCCAGAAAATATACAAAAAAAATGAGACATCCCGAGGGGTGTCCCATTTATATGTATCTATCAATTCTCTTCCGGACTACTTCTCGCTTACCGTCACCGACTCGATCTTCACCGGATCAACCGGTTTCGATCCCTCGCCTCCCGGGATGGTTGGCGCCGTCGCAATCGTATCTATCACATCAAGTCCGGCAGTCACTTCGCCGAAAATCGTATAATTCTTCGGCAATGGATAATCCGCATGCATGATGAAGAACTGACTCCCATTGGTATTCGGTCCGGCATTCGCCATGGCGAGCGTCCCCTTCTTATACTCCCCCGTAAACGGTTCATCCGCGAATCGGTATCCCGGGCCACCCATACCGGTACCCGTCGGATCCCCACCCTGAATCATAAATCCCGGAATCGTCCGATGGAAGATCGCTCCGTCATAGAATTTCTCTTTCGCGAGGAAAACGAAGTTATTCACGGTATTCGGCACGTCCTTCGCATTGAGTCGAATCATCATCTCGCCGGCGGATGTCTTCATAACGGCCGTATAGGTCTTCTTCGTATCAATCATCATCTTCGGAGCTTCGCTGTATTTGTCATTCATACCGGTGTCAGTTATTTGAGTTACGGGTTTCTCTTCCTTCGGAGCCATGGCTTTTTTCGGCTCACTCGTGTCGGTCTTCAGAGTCACTTTTTCTTTCTGTTTCCCGGAGAGGTCTTCCAATCCGTTCCCACCGTCGAAACTGCATCCCGAGAGGAGGAGTGCTGAAAGTCCTGAGAGCATCAATACTTTTGTCCGCATACATTTTGCATCTTAAAAATCGCAACTCGTTCATTGTATCAAAAAAGACTCCAGCTGTCGCTATGATCTCCTTAGAAATATCAATCAATCCTTATTGTACGATTCGAAATTCCGATCCAACATAATGAAACATATCGAGCGCCGTCTTCGTTTCTGGAAGAATCCCCGCCACAATGACATCGTTCCCGAAAAACAGAGGGATGAGGTCCCCCTCCTTCTCAAAGAGCTTTTCTTTGCGCATCATCGCAGCCTCCCGTGATCCAATATAAATCGGCTGATAACTCTTCCCTCCGATCGAAATCGGCGCGAACATTTCCAGTGACAGGATGCCCTGATATGCTGCCGGAACAGATTCCCTAGTGACCCAGTAGAACAATTTCGTTTCATCTCCAACTGCCGCGATTTCTACTCGCGCCGTGGACTGGAGATCCGAGAAAGTATTCTTTTCTACCAAATGAAAGGAATCTATCACCGTTCCCGTCGGAGCGAGGATGCCATTTATATGCATCAGATTAACACCGAAAAAATTCGGAAGGGCATCCCCGACTTTTTCAATCAACTTCTCTTTCTTCATCATCGCCGCCTCCTCAGCACCGATAATCATACTCTTCGAAGAAAGGCTTCTGCTCCCCTCCGCTATCACGATATTTTTCCCGATATCACCGGACTCGACAAAAAGCTTCGGTTCCTTTTCCGCGAAAGCGATTTTCATCGACTGTCCTGAGAGACTTTGCTTGACGGCCAAAAGCGTTTGAGTCGTCGCCTTTGCGCTCCCCATATCACCAATGCTACTCACGCGTGCGAACTGAAAGAAAAGCCAGCTGAATGCGATTACCAGAGCGAATGGCGCCAGCATCGATACCCAATTCACTCTCCTCGGACGGAAGAAGCGAAGGAGAAGCGAATTGCTCACGACCGATACCGACGAAAGTGCCATCGCGAGCCCCGCGAGCTCCGGCTTGAGCA
>JAUPWD010000025.1 GCA_030916685.1 Patescibacteria group bacterium | reverse complement strand
CGGCGAACATCGCCGCCGCACCCGCGCTTGCTGAACCAAACACGGGAACCTGGATGAAGTTATCACTCGTCACCCCCTTGAGGAGTATCCCCCGATCCTCAGATGTCCGTTCGATATACCCCTTCTCCTCGAGCGCATTGAGATAGATGAAAAAACTCCGAAGACTCTTCAGTTTCAATCCGAGACCCTGACTCTCCTCCTTTATCTCGCGTACCGTCGGCATCTGCCCATGCTCGGCGAAGAATTGCTTGATCGCCTGCAGCACAATCTTCTGCTTCTGTGTCAAAATTTCCATATTCTTTTGTTTACTTGTATTACACCCTTCTCTACATATGATACCCGTATCATGAAAACTCGTCAAATACCTTTTCACCCAAAACAAAAACAGCGGTTCAACCCCTGTTTTTTGCTTTCGATATCAGATATCCTCGGGTCGAATGACAATGGTTCCGCCGGAAACGACTTCTTCGGCGAGGAGCTTTTTTATTACGACATCTTCAATTCTGTCTTCCATGAACCGATTGAGCGACCGCGCTCCGAATTCCGGCTCATATCCGAGTTCGATGATCTTCTCCGTGACACCAGAATCGAAAGTAAGCACGACCCCCTTCTCTTTCTTCAATCGGTCGGCGAATTTCTGCAATCGCTTCCCGATGACGCTTTTCAAATGATCATCCCCAAGCGGTTTGAAGAATACGATAGATCCGAAACGATTGAGAAACTCCGGACGGAATATCCCCGCCGTAATGACCGAGTCGAGCACTTGTTTACGAAGATCAGTCATGGATGTCCCCCGAAGAATCGCCTCGCGGATCAGATTCGCTCCCGCATTCGACGTCGCGATGATGACCATATTCCGCAGATTCACCTTCTGTCCAAATCCATCCGTGACGAATCCTTCATCAAGCGCCTGAAGGAAGAGATCGAGCGCGCGCGGGTATGCCTTCTCAATCTCATCCAGGAGGAGGATGCTATATGGATATTCCCGCGCGAGATCGACAAGCCTGCCCGTCTCGCCGGTCTCTTTCGATCCGATCAGTCTCGCCACCGCATCCTCACTCTGATACTCACTCATGTCGAGACGAATCATTCGTTCCTCATCATCGAAGCATACCTCAGCAAGAGCTTTGGCAGTCTCTGTCTTTCCGACACCAGTCGGCCCAAGGAAGAGGAAACTCCCCACTGGTTTCTTCTCTTCACTCAACCCGGATCGATGCCGACGAAATGCCTCGGCCACCTGCTTCACCGCCTCGGTCTGTCCGAATACCCGTCGAGCGAGTATGCTCTCCAATTCCAAAAGCTTTTCTCGCTCATCCGAACCGATTTCTCCGACCGGCATGCCAGTTTTCATCGAGACGAATTTCTCCACATCTTCCGCGAAAATATAATCATTCGACGAATGTTCCTTCCAATAGAGGATCACCTCTTCCGCGAGATCGATTGCTCGCTCCGGAAATGCTTTCTGCCACTCATACCGCTTGGAGAGATCCACGACCTTCCGATAGGCTGCGAACGTGAAGAGGACGCGCCGGCGTTCGAGTGATTCGAATTTAGCAATCAAGGAGAGGTACGTCTCCTCCTCCGACGGTTCATGGATCGTAATTGGCTCGAAATATTTCAGAAGCTCCGCGTGATCCGTCACGAAATGCTGATAGGCCGACGTATTCATGGTACCGATAATCTGAAAGGACGGATACTGGAGCATATCGGAAAAGACGGCACCGAGAGATGGACGATCATTTTTCTTCTCGAAGTACTGATCGAAGTTCTCTATCGCAAGAATGATATTCCCTGCGAGTGTCGCTTCGAAGAAAAGTGCCCGAACCGCCGACTCACCATCTTCCCCTCTCGAAACTGCATCAGCGATCGCCCGCCCAAGATCAAGGAGGAGGATACGACAACCGTACAGTGCAGTACGAGAACGATTCTCCCGGATATGTCTCGCCAAACTATGGATGAGCGTCCGCTTGCCGACACCTGGATCCGAGACAAGGAGTGCATTTGCCTGGGTCGATCGCTCGAGAACGAGCTCCATGAGCTCGCGCTCCTCCTCGCGTCCGAAGAAATGTACGTCCCGATACTCCGTCGGATCCCCCTCCGCGAGATCGATGGAATACCTATCTAAGTTCGGGGTATACGCATACGTCCAGAGCAGTCCGATTGGTATCGTCTTCATGAGATTCTCATGCGAGAACATCTTCGCCTTTTCAAATATTCTTCCATGACGCGTCGCCTCCAGATGGCAGGCATCCTCGAAATGATTGAGGTGAATACCCTGATCCATCAAAAATTTCTCAAAGCTTTCATTATCCCGAAAAGCAGTCTTCGGAACACGCTTCATCGTGATCCCCACCCGGGCGAGTGCCCGAGGAAACCATTTCCGCTTCCGACGATGCGCGATATCCTCATTCTTCACCCCCATTTCATACATGCTGATCGTATATCCGATCACGGAGAGAAGTGATTTCTTCACAGCGACGATAAATAAGAGAAAGGCGACGAGAAAATGGCCCTCGAGAAAGAGGAGGAGCGCGATGAGATAGGTCAAAGGAAGCAT
>JAUPWD010000024.1 GCA_030916685.1 Patescibacteria group bacterium | reverse complement strand
CTCATTCCTGTATACTGGCAGGGGAGTATTGATACTGTGAACAATCTGTGATAGAGTGTGTTTTCGCCCTTGTAGTTCAATGGATAGAACAGCTCACTCCTAACGAGTAGATAGAGGTTCGATTCCTCTCGAGGGCACAGCTTACTGGGTTCCCTGCCCAAGGTTTATCTGCCATAGGCATGGCGGGCAGGGATTCCTGGTGTGGGCACTATAAATAAGGCATTTTATGGCACATTCGCGCGTCGACCAAATCAATGAACTCCTCCGTTCGGAACTTGGAGAGATCTTTCGAAAAGAAGTAAGCCTCAAGCAAGGCGTATTCGTCACGATTAGCAAAGTAGAAACGACAAGGGATCTCCGACATACCAAGGTCTCCATAAGCGTATTTCCCGAGTCTGAAGAGGATTATGCCATGAAAACTCTTTCCAAAGAGCTCTCCGGTATCCAAAAGATGCTCTATACAAAGCTTTACATGAAACCTATGCCACGCATCCATCTCCTGTCTGATCACACGGAGCAAAAAGCGGATGTCATCGAAAAACTCCTCCGAACGATCGTTTCCGAATAGCGCACTGACCATTTCTGATGTTTCAATTTGATTCTCCCATTATGTCCCGCTTCGATTCTGAATTTCGAAATCTCAAATATGTCATCAGGAAGTCGGAATACGTCCTTCTCTTCGCTCATACCCGTCCGGATCCGGACTCTGTCGGCGCCAATCTCGCCCTGAAAGAAGCATTGCTCCGCCACGGGAAACGAGTGGATATCGCGTGCTACGATCCTTGTCCCGACTACTTGCATCCGGTCATCGGAACGATTGATCCATTCCTCCATCCTGATGCCATCGATGCCGGAAGCTACGATACCGTCATCGCTTCCGATAGTGTCGACCGGGGATTCCATCTTTTTCGGGACAGGATTTCCGAAGACCAGGTTACCGCCATCATCGATCACCACCCGGATATAGAAGTACGTGCCGATATCAAGATCCTCGATACGGAATCCTCTTCGGCATCCGAACTGATTTATGATTTTTTCATTGCGACGGAAGAACCGTTCACGCCGACAATCGCCACCTCGCTCCTCATGGGGATTCTTTTTGATACGGGAAATTTCCAGCATCCGAATACGAGAGCAAAAACTATGGAAGCCGCTTCCGATCTTATCCGAAAGGGAGCAAAATTGAAAAAGATCGTTGAGACGATTTTCACCAATCGCGATCTTTCGACGCTGAAGATCTGGGGGAGGGCGCTCGTAAAAGCGAGGATTATTCCGGAAAACAATATGATCGTCTCTGCATTGACGGAAAAAGATATCGACGAATGTCAGGCCTCGACCGAAGAAGTGAACCAGGCAATTCCGCTTCTCAATAGTGTCTCCGATGCGAAGTTCGCCATGCTCCTCGTACAGAAAGATCCGGAGACTATCCGTGCGAGCCTGCGCTCTGATGAAGAAGGTGCTGTCGATGTGTCTCTGTTGGCGAAAAAATTCGGTGGGGGAGGGCATGCCATGGCAAGCGGATTTGAAATAAAAGGAAGGATCATTGAAACGGAACTTGGCTGGCAAATAGCTTAGTCGGTATTATGTATTAAGTATTTTGTATTTCGTATGGGGAGGCAAGAACGACTCAATACTCTCAATAAGAAATGGGTTCGCGACTGCACGTGTACGCTGCGCGAAAGTGCGACGCAGGCGGTACTCGGTAATGGAAGCGCCAACGCGAAAATTCTCTTCATTGGGGAGGCACCAGGAAAGAAGGAGGATGCGGAAGGAATTCCATTTATCGGTGCGGCCGGGAAATTTCTGAACGAACTTCTTCTTTCGATTCGGCTCCATCGAGAAGACGTCTACATCACGAATACCGTAAAATATCGTCCTCCCGAAAATAGAGACCCTCTCCCCGAAGAGATCGCTGCGTGCAGGGAATGGCTTATGCGGGAAATAGAAATTGTCGATCCGTTAATCATCGTGACCCTAGGACGACATGCCCTGTCACACTTCCTACCGAACGAAAAAATTTCAGAAATACACGGGAAGATTTTTCAAAAAGAAATAACCGCTCTCGGAAAAAGAAACCTTCTCCCGCTCTATCATCCTGCGGCCGCTCTCTATAATGGGGGACTCCGTGCTACGCTCATCAAGGACTTCAAAAAAATTCCGAGGCTCCTTCGAACGATTTAAAGAGAGAGAAAAAAAAGTTCCCCAATGACTTTTAGCCTGGGGAACGAGGTTGTAGCTCTGCCGTATCAGGCAGGCGCGAATTGCAATGGAAGGTTTTCATTGACTTTCGCGGGATAACCGAGCGCGGAGAGCAAGTCCTGACGCAGGTATGGGGTTCTTCCTACTCGGCTTGGATGCGTAAACCAAGCATCCACCTCCTCATCGCCAATGAAAAAATCCAAGGCGTATTGTTCGCCATCAAATCTGGAAAAAAACAGCCACACCGCGTCTGCGCCAAGGATAGATTCGGGAATACACCCATTCGATCGAGATATACAGTGTGATGAATTCAATCTATCCACATACCGGGCTGTAGGTAATGCGATTCCATCTGAAATAAGCACCTGCTCCTTTATTTGACTGGAAATCAGGCCCAGATAAAAATGCGATTGGAGTGACTCCACTCCATAGGAAACCACGTATCGCCGACGGATCATTAACAATTGTTCAGAGTGATGTGAGGCGATGATATTCATCAGCATAAACCAGAATATTTTTTTCAGTCGCTCTTTTTGTTTCATCATCTCGGAGGGCAAAGACGCTCCATGCTTGAACCATTCAACTTCCTCCGGTGTCAATATTCCCTCCAGCTTGTCTCTTGTATTCATGATGATTACCTTCCATTCAAAAAAATTGTGAAATAACAATATTCAAAAACGACATATCCCGACTGAAAAAGTCAGGATATATTATTTTATGTGCCGAGAGCGGGACTCGAACCCACACGGCTTATCCAGCCAGGAGATTTTAAGTCTCCGGTGTCTACCATTCCACCATCTCGGCGCTTTATCTTGAGGTCACGTCCGGAATTGAACCGGAGTAAAGGGTTTTGCAGACCCGTGCCTAACCACTCGGCCACGTGACCATTTCTACCACTGTGTCAG
>JAUPWD010000023.1 GCA_030916685.1 Patescibacteria group bacterium | reverse complement strand
GTATCGGTATTCCAGAGGAATATTTTTCAGATGAACTTGACTCAGAAGTTCGGATGGTCGCCGAAAAGGCGATAGAGCGATTCCGATCGCTCGGGGCGGAGATCGTGCCGATATCCCTCCCGCATTCGAAATATGCGCTTGCCGTCTACTATCTCGTGATGCCATGTGAAGTAAGCTCCAATCTCGCTCGTTATGATGGTATCCGATTTGGATTGTCGGTGGATGATGCTGAAGTATCTACCCCTGGTACGAGTGGACTTCTCGAGACATATCTCGACACGCGCCGATATGGATTCGGTCCGGAGGTGAAGCGACGTATCATGCTCGGCACTTATGCGCTCTCAGCCGGATACTATGATGCGTATTACAAGAAAGCGCAGCAGGTGCGGAGGCTTATCCGGGAAGATTTTGAAAAGGCATTTGAATCAGTCGATCTCATCTTTTCTCCAACTGCACCAGAAGCGGCTTTCAAATTCGGAGACAAATCCGATGATCCGCTGAAGATGTATCTCTCCGATATCTATACTGTGACGGCGAATCTCGTGGGGGTGCCGGCGATCTCATTTCCGATGGGTATGATGAAATCGGACGGTGTCGATCTTCCTCTCGGTGGGCAAATCATGGGAAAGTGGTATGATGAAGAAAATGTTCTGCGTGTCGCGGATGCTTTCGAAAAATCGGTAAGCAAAAAATAAAATGGATCCGAATTACGGTGTCGATCTCTCTCCACTGGCGAATATATTCTTCGATCTGCCGACCTGGTGGCACTCTTTCGAGCAGCTCGCCATCGTCCGTACGATCAAATTTCTCCTCTTCGTATATATCGTGGTGCTTTTGATCGATATCGTCATCCTCCTCTCATTTCGGGGCATTTCTCGAGACTTGCGGGTGAATCTTTTTGGAACGGATAAACGACCGCTTTTTTTCAGTCGTCCGCGTAAGGCAGAGCGGCAGTGGGAGCAAATCTATGCTCGATTGGAGAGCGGAAATGTCTCCCAGTATAAAGTGGCGATTCTCGAGGCGGACGCCCTGGCAGACAAGGTGATGGCATCGTCGAAATGGGCTGGGACAAATCTCGGGGAGCGAATTGCTTCTATACATGAAGGACAGGTAGCATCCCTCCCGGCACTTCGTGAGGCGCATGCTATCCGAAATCAGATCGTGAATGAGGCGGGGTTCGAGGTGAGTCGCGAGGAGGCAGAGCGGGTACTCGGATTGTATTCCCAGTTTCTCGAGGAAATGGAGTTGGTCTAGCTCTGTGAGACCTTGAATGGGCCTAGAAATGAGTAGATTGACAGTCGACCAGGAAACTGGTATGTTTTCTGTACAGCCCTCGGGGCTTTTTTTAAACCGGAAAAATCCATATAAATCAGTCTATGGGCGCGATTCTCTCATTTTTGCGTGAAGCGAAGGCGGAGCTCATTAAGGTGAGTTGGCCGGATCGGAAGACGGTTTTTCAGTATACGGTGATTGTGATTATCTTATCCCTTATCGTAGCAATTTTCCTCGGGGCGCTCGACTCACTGTTTAGTTTTTTGGTGAAGACATATCTGTTAAAGTCATAGGACATTTTTCATAAAATAATTTTTGCAAAACAATATGGCCAAGCAAAGTCAGCATCACGGGCGCGCATGGTATGTGCTCCACACCTACTCCGGATATGAGGATAACGTATCCCGCAACCTGAAGCAGAGAATCGAATCGATGGATATGCAGGATCTTATCTTCGACGTCATGGTCCCGAAGGAAAAGAAGATCAAGATCAAGGGTGGCAAGCGCGTAACCGTCGAGGAGCGAATCTATCCAGGATATGTGCTCGTCGATATGGTGGTGACGGATGCATCCTGGTATGTGGTTCGCAATACACCGAATGTGACTGGATTTATCGGACTCGGAACGACGCCGACACCGGTCGACCCTCGTGAAATCGACGGATTGAAGAAACGGATGGGTACCGATGAGCCGAAGTACAAGATCGATGTGAAAATCGGTGAGGCTGTGGCGATCATGGATGGGCCATTCAAGGAATTTGAAGGAAAGATCCAGGAAGTGGATGATGAAAAGGGGAAGGTAAAGGTGCTCGTGTCCCTCTTTGGACGCGAAACGCCGGTGGAACTCGACTTCTTGCAGATTCGGAAAGTGTAATCAGTAGAAGATCCAATAACCAAGTACCAATGACCAAATAATGATCAATAACCAATGATATCAATAACCAAGAGTGCTTCTCTCTTGGATTAAGGATTGAAGGGTGATTTTATTTGTATCTTGGATTTTGGTGATTGGTGATTATGAAAATATTATGGCTAAGGCAATCAAGACGATAATTAAACTGCAGATTCAGGGAGGGAAGGCGAATCCAGCTCCTCCAGTAGGACCAGCACTCGGTCAGCACGGACTCAATATCCAGGATTTCTGTTCAAGGTTCAATGAACAGACCAGGGATCGCATGGGGGACGTCATCCCAGCGGAAATCACGGTATTCGAAGATCGGACGTTCTCGTTCGTTCTGAAGACTCCTCCAGCTGCTGAACTCCTGAAGAAGGCGGCGAAGGTTGCGAAGGGTGCTGCAAATCCGCTGAAGGATAAGGTAGGAACCGTATCGAAGGCACAGGTGAAAGAAATCGCTGAGGCGAAGATGGAGGATCTCAATGCAAACGATGTGGATGCTGCGATGAATATCGTCATGGGTACTGCTCGTTCGATGGGAATCAAAATTCAAGATTAGATATTAGTGAGTTAACGTGTTAACGCGTTAACGAGTTGAAGGGAATAATAACCCGTTAGCTCGTGAACTCGTGAACTGGACAATAATTAATAAAGTAATTGTGGGAGAGTTCTGATGAATTCGTTTGTACCACGAAAACCATATGAAACACGGGAAAAACTATCGCGCTATCGCCGAGAAGTTGGATGAAAATAAGGCGTATACTTTTGAAGAAGCCGTAGCGATCATGAAGGCCAATGTAAAGGTGAAGTTCGATGAATCCGTCGAGATTCATGTGCGCTTGAATACAAATCCAAAGAAGAATGATGAGCAG
>JAUPWD010000022.1 GCA_030916685.1 Patescibacteria group bacterium | reverse complement strand
ACTTTGTTTTTTACGAGATGTCTATGGCAGAAAATTTTTTATTACATACCTGCTGTGCGCCTTGCGGAATCGCAGTCATTGATGAGCTTCGATCGAAGTTTAATTTGAGTGTGCTCTTTTTTAATCCGAATATTTTTCCAGAAGAGGAATATCTGAAGCGCAAGGCCGAAGTGGTGCGCGTGTGTACCGAGTGGTCGGTACCGATGATCGATATGGACTATGCTCCCGAAGAATGGGATGCTCGTGTCAAGGGGTTAGAACAGGAACCCGAACAAGGAAAACGCTGTTTCACCTGCATCGGTCTGCGACTTGATCGCTCAGCGCGTGAGGCAAAAGATCGAGGGTTCAGCGTCTTTGGGACGACACTCACCATGGGCAGTCGCAAGAGCGCCAAAGTTATTTTCCCTATCGGTGAAGCGGCAGCCAAGCGGTATAACCTCGATTTTTTTGCAGAAGATTGGAAGAAAAAGGGTCGTGAAACCGTAGCGAGACAGATGGTGAAGGAGCGGGGTATTTATCGGCAGAATTATTGTGGTTGTCAGTATTCGATACGCCAAAAACCGAATGAAGTATCGTAATCGTGAGAGGTTTATTCGGATCGATCGCGCTTCATCGCTTGAATTTCTTGCAAAAGTGTTTGCAGGGAGTTCTCGATACGGTCAATATGTTTGAGACTTTCGAGTTGTTCAGCATCATCTTCTCGATCATCTTTTTCAATTTCTTCGCCGAGCTCTTCCACATCCTCGGATATTTCTTCTACATCCTCTCCTATTTCTTTGACGTCCTCTTGGATGCTGTCGATATCCTTTGAGATTTCTTCCACATCCTCTCCTATCTCCTCGATGTTTTCATGGAGATGATCGACGTCTTTGGAAATTTCTTCCATATTTTCACCGAGTTCTCCTACATCTTCGCTGACCTCTTCGATTTGCCGAGCATGCTGATTGACAGTCATTTGGATGAATATGGCGAGATAGATGGCTTCAAGTGAAACAAGTGTTGTGAGAATGAGCAGTATCTGGTCAAGGGAAAACCCGAAGAGTGCAAAAGCGAAAATCCCAATAAAGAGAAGAGTGTGGATGGCGAGTGAAGTCGGTGACCCGATTCGCTGCGAGGCTCGGAGGGCGAGCGCTTCTAGTTTGGATGATTTTGCGTTTGGTGGATTGGAGATGTTATGTTGCATAGAGCGGGTTATTGCATGAGGCAGAAGTGAAATTCCCGGATTGTACTGAGAAGCAAAAAGCCCTCAATGCGGAGGAGTGGCTGAATCCCTGAAAATGAGTAACGGAAAAAATTTACATTTTTCCCGGAAATAATCCAGGTGGGTTCCAGTTAGGAGTCCGAAGACTCCATCGCTTCTCGTTCTGAAGGCTTTTCGATTCCAGTATAGGCTTTTTCGGGTGAACGCGCTAGAGTAGGGGAAAGGAGCGCGAAATGTCGTATGGCACGAGAAATTATTGTCCATGATCGTATGCAGGAGGGGTATCGTTACCGATTGGTTGCACCGGTTGGGAAGGATTTTGACGTGGAATTTCGACCGGACCTCACCCCCAAGGAAATGCTTGATTTAGGTGTGTTTGGAGGGAAATATTTGACGGATTGCGAGCAAGAATTTCCGACCGAGTGGTTTACTTCGGCAAAACTTTCTCCACAAAAAAAAGACGTATCACTCAATTTTTTCGGTGTCGATGCGAGTCAATCTCTTTCGATATGGCGCGAGAAGGGTTGGATATTTCCGGATGATCCACGCGGGTGGTTTCAGTGGTACTGTCGCTACTTTCTGGGACGGCGTATCCCCGAGGAAGACGCGCGTCAGATACGGCGATGGAGGATGATGCGGCGACATATCGCGCAGATTGTGCACAATTGCCAATCGGGAGATCTCCTCTGCCGACGTCGACAAAGACAGGCTCTGTTGCACTGGGCATATGATAGTCGGAAGTTTTAGGAAGAGGATGCGGTAATATCTCACAGAGTATAAGTATATGCAGATCAAAGAACTCGGACATGTCGTTTTGTATGTCACCAATATTACTCGGATGGCTGATTTTTATCGAGATACGCTTGGATTTCGAGAAATTGAACGCCGACCAGGAATGGCGCTCTTTTCTTCAGGTCGTACGCATCATGAGTTGCTACTCATTGAGATTGGTGGAATACCTCGTGAATCTCGGACACCAGAACCCGGACTGTATCATATTGGATTCAAGATCGGGGAGAGTACCGCGGAACTCAAAGCGGCCTCTGAGGAATTGCTGGCGAAGCAGGTGACGATTATTGGAACGGCCGACCATTCAGTGACGCACAGCCTCTATATCCTTGATCCAGATGGAAATGAACTGGAGTTGTATGCTGATGTCTCGGATGAATGGAAACAAGATCCGAAAGCGGTCCTCCGTCCAATCAAACATCTTGCCCTCTAAGGAGTACGGATATATTGACTCTTATGCGATTCCCACCCCTCTCAGAAAAAACATTTGCCACGTTACTTGCCATGCTGTACGGGATGTTTTATTTGGTTACCTGGCAGCAGTGGCACTTCATTGATTTTGTCACTCTCATTATGCATGAGGCGGGACATCCTTTGTTTCTCGTGTTCGGTGAGACAATATCCATATTGGGAGGGACTCTTATGCAGTT